>CAYVSR010000236.1:0-5139 GCA_964453125.1 uncultured Phycisphaeraceae bacterium
TGGAGTCCGCGGACATTACGCTCATGCGCGGCGACCTGCGAACCGTTCCCGCAGCGATCTCGCTATCGCACGCGACAATGCGCACGATCAAGCAGAACCTCTTCTGGGCGTTCGTCTACAACATCGTCGGCATCCCCATCGCCGCGGGCGTGCTCTACGCATTCACCGGCTGGCTGCTCTCGCCCATCATCGCCAGCGCCGCGATGGCGTTCAGCAGCGTCAGCGTCGTGCTCAATAGCTTGCGCCTGCGGACCGCCTCCATCCCCTTCAGCGCGTGAACGATCCACATCCTGCGCGCGCTCACCCTGGTTATATGCCCCACGCGATGACTGCCGCATGGCAGGACGGAACTCTCGGGCGTCACCCGTGTGCTGAGCACGCACGATCTATCAAGACGCAGGGACGCCGCCAGTGGGGGACACCAAAGGATGGCGAACCGAACCTCCCGACGTCGTTCTGCGCAACCGCGGGGGTACAATGCTCCTGCGGCGTGTGCCACTGCGGAGTCTCGCGGCGATCGACCACGCGTCGCATGAACCCGAAAGAAGCACACATGCACCCTCCTTCCCGCTTCCGAACGCACACAGCCGTCATGCTCACAAGCGTTCTAGGCGCAGCGCCAGCTCTCGCGACCGAGCTGCGCGGCGTCATCACAACCGGCGCGGCGCCCGTTGCGTCAGCTCGCGTCACGGTGTTTACACCGACGCTCGGCTTCTTCGCGGAGACCCGCAGCGGCGCCGATGGGGCGTACGCGCTGGATGTCCCGCCGGGCGAATACCGGTTGGGCGTCGCGGGGCTCGGATTTGACTACGTGGAGGAAGCGATCGCGTTGGGCGCGATGTCGACGGTGCGGAACTTCGCATTGTCGAACGAGACCGCTCCCGGCGGTTGGACCATCATCGGGAACACGCTCCCGGAGTTGTTTGACTCGACCGACATCGGCATCCTGATGGATGACGGCACGGTGTTCTTCTGCCACGACACGGTCGATCCGATCCGGTTCGACCCGGTCACCGGGCAGAAGACATTCCCGGCCGGCTCGGGGACCGAGCAAGGCTGCATGAACGCCTCGCTCCGCGCCGACGGGCGGATCATGATGATCGGGGGCCAGAACCCGTCATCGCCCGGGAGTTTCACCAACGCCGTGCCCTGGGTGAAGGCGTACATCCCCGCCACCGACTCGTGGTTGGGCATGCCCAACATGCGACTCTCGCAAGGGCGGTGGTACCCGGGACTCGCGCGCCTGGCGGACTCGTCGCTTCTGGTCATGGGCGGGGGCACGCGCCCAAGCGCCGTCCGAACCGACACCGGCGCACTTTTCAATTTACAGACGCAGACCTGGTCGTTCACGGGATCGATGCTCAACCCGTCCGAGTTCTCCCCCTGCGCGCTGCTGATGACGGGCGAGGTTCTCGCGACCTGGTGGCCAGCGCAGCTCTATAACCCGCAATCGGGTCAGTGGCGCGCAACTGGCCCAATGACGCAAGCTAACCGCGGCTGGCCCAACCACAGCGATCATTCGCTGGTCGTGCTTGCCGACGGACGAGCGCTCGCGCTTGGCGTCGCGAGATCAGTCGGGGCCGGCGCCGCGATGGGCGAACGATATGACCCCGCGACGGGCGCATGGTCCGTCACGACAAGCCCGGGTCTCCTTCGATCGCGATGCGAGGTCGTTCCGCTCCCGGACGGACGAATCCTGGTCGCCGCCGGCAAGAGCGTGCCGACGCCGGCGCCGGTCGCGAACGTGCTCGACGTCGTAAAATGGACCGACCTCTACGACCCCTCCCTAAACTCATGGCGGCGCGTCGCGGACATGAACCAGTTCCGTGAGTACCACGCCGTCACGCTGCTCGTCCCCGACGGCCGAGTCATCACCACCGGGGGCACCTACATCGAGTTTCAGTTCGGGCCAAACAGCGCGGATATCGAGGCGTTCTCGCCGCCATATCTCTCTCGCGGCGTGCGTCCGCAGATCGCGACGATCTCCAGCACAGCCGTGGCCCCGGGGGAGACGATCTCCATGACCGTCACACCCGCGACGAGCCTCACCGGCGTTGTGCTGATGGGAACAGGCATCACCACGCACTGGGTGGACGCGGGCGTGCCTCGCCGACTGCTGCTCCCGTTTTCACAGAGCGGCTCGGACGTTGTCGCGACGATCCCGACCGACACCAACATCGTCCCCGTGGGGCACTACCTTCTGTTCGCGATGGTCGATGACATTCCGTCGGTCGGTCGCATCGTGCGAGTCTCGCCCCGCGTGCCCGGTGACGTCAATGGCGATGGCATCGTGAATTTCGCCGATCTCAACCTCGTGCTGGCAAACTTCGGCGAGGTTGGCATCCCCGGCAGCCAGCCGGGCGACGCCGATCGCGACGGCGATGTGGACTTCACCGACCTGAACCTCGTGTTGTCGAATTTCGGCGTCGGGGCGTAGCCCGGCGGATTTGCCCGGCGACCCCGGGTCGTTCAAACGCCGCACGGACTCCAGCGGATGGGCGACTGCCCGCTCGACGCAGCAGTGTGTCAGAGCCTCGTTGGGAGGGAATTGGGCGTCGAATGAACCCGCGCCGCCCGAATCTGGGCTGGACACGAAAGCGACGCCGATCGGACACGCCCCGCTAAGGACTCGCGGGGAATTGGTTGCATGGGGACGACAGGCTGCCGAGCGGAACGCGACCTCCCCGCGAGAAACGCCCGATCCGACGTAGCCCACGCGCACTCCGCCGGCTGCTCCCGATGGTCGGTCGCAACTACGGATAGTGGGCGGCTTTGAATCAGAGTGTCGACCGGGGATTGTATGGCCCCTGGTTCGCCGCCTCGGCCCCGATGATTGCCCGCTCCTTGGCGTACGGCAAGTTCACCGGCGCGTCATGGCTCCAGACGTGATCCGCGAGCCCGGCGGCCATCGCGGGCGTCTTGCGCTTGCCGAGGCTCATGTGTGGGCGACAGAGTTTGTAGTGGACGAAGTGCAGCACGATCGCGACGCTTGGTGGTTGCTCTTCATTGAAGCAGCGTTGGTGAAACGGGTAACGCGCCGAGCACGGTGTTGAGGTCGATGAAGTCGGCGATTCCGATGGCGTACAAGCCGCCGGGCACGCCGGCCCGGCGCAACGTCCGACCCACGCCCTTGCCGATCACCTTGCGCGCCTCGAGGCGTAGCGGCGCCGTCACCCGTCTGTACCCGGACCATTCGGTGGGTGCGGGGGGTTGTCATCAGTGGACCAGCGTGGCCGCGGGAAGCGCCTCTCATGTCGAACCTGACCTGCCCCCGTCTAGCGGGTCTGCGGTTGCGAGGACGGATCACCCCTCCATGACGCGAGACGCCGCAGGGAGCGGAGGCACCCCGAAATGTCCAAGCCGGTCGTGATCGCTACCAATGAGGAATGTCACCCCTCGCCGGGGTGACATGACGTAACTCTTTGTGCCGAACAGACTTATCGCAAAGCCACCTTCTGTAGGGGTGACAAAAAGGACATCAATAAGCGCCTCGACGAAGAGCGCCCTAACCGATTCGGGCTTCACTCACCGTTTCGCCTTGAGTCGTGCGCCGCATCACGGACGAGGATGCGATTACGTGGGCGATCGAGTCCTCATTCGGCCGGCCGCAGCGGGCTGGCGCGGAGGCGCAGGCTGTTGAGCACGACGCTCACGCTGCTGAACGCCATGGCGGCGCTGGCGATGATCGGCGAGAGCAGCCAGCCCGTGAACGGGTAGAGCGCGCCCGCGGCGATCGGGATGCCGACGACGTTGTAGACGAACGCCCAGAAGAGGTTCTGTCGGATCGTGCGCATCGTGGCGCGAGAGAGGGCGATGGCCTCCGGCACGCCGCGCGGGTCGCCGCGGAGGAGCGTGATGTCCGACGATTCGATCGCGACGTCCGTGCCGGTCCCCATGGCGACGCCAACGTCGGCCCGGGCGAGGGCGGGGGCGTCGTTGATGCCGTCGCCGACCATGGCGACGGTGTGGCCTTGCTTCTGAAGCGAGCTGACGCGCTCGGCCTTGTCGTGGGGCAGAACCTCGGCGAAGACCTCGTCGATGCCGACCTGGCGGGCCACCGCGTCGGCGGTTCGTCGGTTGTCACCGGTCATCATCACGACGCGCAGGCCCATGGCGCGGAGACGGGCGACGGCGTCGTTCGACTCGGTCTTGACGCGGTCGGCGACGGCGATGACGCCCGCCTCGCGCCCGTCGAACGCGACGAACAGGGGCGTGCGGCCCTTCGCGGCGAGTTCGGCCGCGATCGCCTCCATGGAGACCGCGATCCCGCGCGATGTGAGCAGCGACGCCTTGCCGACAAGGGTCGCGCGGCCGTCGACGGTCGCCTCGACGCCGTGGCCGACGAGGGCGCGGAACGCGGCGGGTTCGGCGAGGGCGAGGCCCTGCGCGGAGGCTGCGCGAACGATCGCCGCGGCGTACGGGTGCTCGCTGCCGCGCTCGGCCGAGGCCGCGAGGCGCAGGAGCGCGTCCGGCGTGAGGCCCGAGCCCGGCGCAGGGAGCACGTCCGTGAGCATCGGCTTGCCCGCGGTGATCGTGCCCGTCTTGTCGAGCACGACGACGGTGACGCGGTGGGCGGTCTCGAGCGCCTCTCCGCCCCTGATGAGAATGCCACGCTCGGCGCCCCGGCCCGTGCCGACCATGATCGCGGTCGGCGTGGCCAGGCCGAGGGCGCAGGGGCACGCGATGATGAGCGTCGAGACCGCCGTGAGCAGCGCCATGCTCAGGCGCGTGTCGGCCGGCGCAAGGAACCACCACGCCGTGAACGCCGCGGCGGCAATGGCGATGACGATCGGCACGAAGACGGCGCTGATCCGGTCGGCGAGGCGGGCGATGGGCGCCTTGCCGCCCTGGGCCTCCTGCACGAGGCGCACGATCTGCTGGAGGGCGGTGTCGCGACCGACCTTCGTCGCGACGAAACGCAGCGCGCCGGTGGTGTTCATCGTGGCGCCGAAGAGCGCGTCGCCTGCCATCTTCTCCACCGGTGCGCTCTCGCCGGTGAGCATCGACTCGTCCACGCTGGATCCGCCGCTCTGGACGACGCCGTCGACGGGGATCTTCTCGCCTGGGCGCACCGCGACGAGGTCGCCGACGGCGACGCGCTCGATGGGCTCCTCCCGCTCCACGCCGTCGCGCACGACG
>CAYVSR010000237.1:0-5103 GCA_964453125.1 uncultured Phycisphaeraceae bacterium
GTCTCGATGGTGCAGCAGTGGCTGGCGACGCTGCGCGAGAAGACGGGGCGCACCTTGGAGGACTGGGTGCGCCTCATCCGCAAGGAAGGCCCGGCGGACGAGAAGGCCCGGCGCGACTGGCTGAAAATCAAGCACGGGCTGGGGACGAACAGCGCGTGGTGGCTGGCCGAGCGCGCCACCAAGCCCGCGCCCGAGCGCGGGTGGGACGACAACCCCGAGTCCTATCTCGACCAGGCGGTGGAGTACGTGGACCGCATGTACTCGGGCGGCAAGGAGACGCTGCGCCCGATCCACATGCGCCTGGTGGCCCTGGTCGAGGGGCTGGGGCGCGAGGCGAAGATGTGCCCGTGCCAGACGATCGTGCCCGTGTACCGCCACCGGGTGATCGCGCAGATCAAGCCGCGGAACCGCACGACGATCGAGTTCGGCTTCGCGCTGGGGGACATGAAGCCCTCGGGGGCGCTGATCGACACGGGGGGGTTTGCGAAGAAAGACCGCATCACGCACGCGCTGGAGATCACCTCTCCGACCCAGGTGAACGCGGAGGCGGAGCGCTGGCTCCGCGAGGCGTTCGCGAGGGACGCGGAGGGCGGCAGGCGCTCGCGCGGCTGAGTCATGCCGCCCGCGACACGGTCGGCACAGGCGGCGCCGGTCGCGGTCGGGCGCTGAGGGCGCCCGCGCGTCGTCGGGTTGCCAAGACTGCTTTTCATCGGGAAGCGCTTGCGACGGCCCCGACCGCCGGTAGCATCGTGGGCTGCCCGCCGCGGCGTGACGCCGAGGCGCAACTCTCGGAGGAGCCCAACCCATGATGACCCGGTCGCTCGGCGTGTCCGCTCTATTGGTTTTCGGTGCGACGGTCGCCGCTGCGGGGACGATCACGGTCGTGAACCCGTCGTTCGAAGACCCGGCGCTGCTCAAGGGCGCGAGCACGGTGGACGCGATCCCCGGCTGGGCCACGGGAAACTTCGGGGCGGCGGGCGTCTTTCACCCTGGCGTGGCGCAGTTCCCGGGAGGGGCGCCCAACGGGATGAACACGGCGTTCAGCAACGGGGACGTGATCTCGCAGGCGCTCGGTGAGACGCTCCAGGCGGGCGTGGTGTACACGCTCATGGTGGACGTCGGCGCCCGGCTCGACACCTCGTACTTCGGCGGGGCGATCGAGCTCGCCGCGGGCGGGGCCACCCTGCGCACCGTTCCGGCGGACTCGGTCCCGCTCGGCGGCTTCGCGACGATCACGCTGACCTTCAACGCGCTGCCGAGCCACCCGTCCGTCGGGCAGCAGCTTGAGGTCCGCCTCATCGGGTACGGCCTGCAGACCAACTTCGACAACGTGCGCCTCGAGACCCAGCCGTTCGTTCCCACGATCCGCCTCGTGCCGTCGCAGCACGCGACCATCCAGGGGGCGATCGACGCGTCGCTGGACGGCGATGAGGTCGTGGTCTCGCCCGGAACGTACACCGAGCTTCTCGACATGCACGGCAAGCTCATCAGGCTCCGCTCCTCGGACGGGCCGGCGGCGACGATCCTCGACGCCGCGGGCGCCGGCCCGGGCCTGTTCATGGGCTCGGGTGAGACCCGCGACACCGTTGTCGAGGGGTTCACGTTCCGCAACGCCCTGTCCGGCGGCGGGGGCGGCGCGATGCAGCTGTCGTTCGCGTCCCCCACGATCCGCGACTGCGTGTTCTCGGACAACGAGGGTGTCGACGGGGGCGCGATCGGCGGCAGCGGCGCCCCTCGCATCGAGGGCTGCGCGTTCCGGTCCAACACCGCCGGGCAAGAGGGCGGCGCGATCAGCCTCAGCGCGGACCTGGGCCAGGGGAGCATCGAGGTCATCGACTGCTCCTTTCTCGACAATTCGGCGCGCGGCGCGCTCGCCGGGGCGGCGCTGCTCAGCGCGGTGAACGTGGTCGTTCGCGGCTGCGACTTCACCAACAACTCGGCCGACACGTCCGGCGCGGCGGGCGCCCTCTTCGTCTTCGCCCTCGATGCGCTGGTGCAGGGCTGCCGATTCTCGGGGAACCAGGCCGGTTTCGGCGGCGCGATCGCGTGGGGGGCGCTCTTCTTCGCGGGGGACCGCGCGGCCCCGGGCTTCCTCGGCGCGCGGGACGTGGGCCCGACCGGGCCGCCGCTCACCGTCCGGCTCGGGATCGACACCTGCGAGTTCGAGAGCAACAGCGCGAGCCTGGGCGGGGCGGTCGCGCTCTTCGCGGATCCCACGATATCGTTCTTCCCACTGATCCTGGACGGTTCGGTGCGCAACTGCGCCTTCGCCGCCAATCGCGCCGAGCTCGGACCGCCCACCGGCGCGGGCGCCTCGGGCGGCGCGATCGCGTTCGTCGAGGAACTCAGCGCGCCCGCGGGCGGCGGCCTCTTCCTCCCTTCGCGACTCGTGATCGGCGAGTCGACGTTCGCGCAGAACACGGCGGCGGGCGCGGGCGGCGGCGTGTGGCACGCGGGCGAGAGCCCGGTGCGTCTCGTCGGGTGCATCCTCTGGGGCAACGCCGACGCGAGCGGCGCGGGCGAGTTCTCGCAGTATTTCGTCGGCCCGGCGGACACCGCGACCCGCTCGTGCATCCAGGGCTACGCCGCCATCGCGGGCTCGGGCAACATCGCGAGCGATCCGATGTTCGTCGATGAGCTCGGCCCCGACTCGACGCCCGGCACGGGCGACGAGGACTTCCGCCTCGCGTCGCTCTCGCCGTGCGTGGACGCCGGCGACGCCGAGGGCGTGCTCTCGACGACGGCGACGGACGTGCTCGGCTTGGCGCGCGTCGTGGACGACCCCGCGTCGCCCAACGTGGGCGTGCCCGTCGCCGGGTTCGGTTGGATCGACATGGGCGCGTTCGAGCGTCAGGTCGCGCCGGTGGCCCCCTGCCTTGGCGACGAGAACGAGGACGGCGTCGTGGACTTCTTCGACCTGAACAACGTGCTAGGCGGGTTCGGAGCCCCGTGCGTTCCCGGGCCGGCGCGCTGAAGTCGCGGCGCCGGCGCGGGCGGGCGGGCGGCGCCCGTACACTCCGCGCGTGAGCCAGCCTCTCGCGATCGTCACCGGCGCGTCCAGCGGCATCGGCGCTTCCGTGGCGCGGGCCCTCGCCGTGCGCGGCTGGCGCACCGTGCTCATCGCCCGGCGTGAGGCGGCGCTGCGAGATCTCGCGGCGGAACTCTCCGCGCTCGCGCCCAGCGATTACGCCGTCGCGGACCTGTCGAATCTTGACTCGATCGAGCCCGTGCTCGAGGCGGTGATGGGGCGCCACGGCGCCCCGGCGCTGCTGGTGAACAACGCGGGCTTCGGGCTCTACAAGCCCTTCCTCGACCACTCGATCGCCGAGCACGAGCGCCTGATGAACGTGCTGTACTTCGCGCCGGTGCGGGCCACGCGGGTCGTGCTGCCGCACATGCTGGCGCGCCCCGCGGGGGACGCGGCGCTTGGGGGCGCCAGGGGGCAAGTGATCAACGTGTCGTCGATGAGCGTGAAGATGGGCGCGTGGGGGCACGCGGGGTACGGCGCCGCGAAGAGCGCCCTGCGCACCCTCACGCAGACGCTGGCGGCCGAGCATCGGGGCGATGGCGTGCGGTTCTCCACCGTGTGCCCCGGCATCGTGGACACGGCGTACTTCACGAAGCCGGACATCGCCCCGCTTTTCTCCAAGATGCGAGGGCGGGCGATCGGACCCGACCGTGTCGCCCGCGCGGTCGTCGGGCTGCTGCGCCGGCCTCGCCTGGAGGTGTGCGTGCCGTGGCACTACCGGGCGCTGGATCTGATCTCCGCGATCAGCCCGGGGCTGGCGCACCGGATGGTCGCGGGGCAGAGCCGCGTGCGCCGGGGGGAGTGAGCGGGCGCGGGCCGCGTCGCGCGGGGGCGGGGCGTGCGTGCGCCGTCGCGTACGATGGGGCCATGAACCCAGCGACGATTGAAGCCTATGCCGCCGGCGCGGGCGCGCTGCGCGACGCGGTCCGCGGCCTGACGCCCGAGGACATGACCGCGCACCCGGGCCCGGGCGCGTGGAGCATCCACGAACTCGTGGTGCACATGATGGACAGCGACATGGTGTGCGCCCACCGCATGCGCCGGATCATCGCGGAGGAGAAGCCGCTGCTGATCGGGTACGACGAGTCGCTGTTCATCCAGCGGCTGCACTACGAGAAGACGGACGTGCACGCGGCGGCGGAGGTCTTCCGGCTCACGCGCGAGATCATGGCCGGAACACTGCGCCTGCTGCCGGCCGAGGCGTTCGACCGCGTGGGCGTGCACAACGAGCGCGGGCTGGTCTCGCTGGGGCAGATGGTCGAGATGTACGTGTGGCACCTGGACCACCACCTGAAGTTTCTGCACGACAAGCGGGCGAAACTCGGCAAGCCGCTGGCGCGATGAGCGTCGCTCGAGCGCGGGTCGCGACGACGGGGCGAGCCTTAGAACGCCCCGGCGAGCACGAGCGCGACGATCGTCGTGATCACGAGCGCCCAGAGCCACTCGGCGCCCGTGTGGGGCCGGTGGCGCGCCGCCGTTCTCGCGATCGAGTGCAGGGCGGGGTGGTTCTGGCAGTGGTGACGCCGGTTTCGCGCGCACATCGTGACGCTCCCCTCGCGGGCCATCCCCCGGGCGCTTTGCCCGAGGGCGTCCGTGCCCGCGATTTCTGGAATGCCGCGTCCCGGGGCGCGAGGACAGTCCCTGTGCTGACCGGTCCTCACGCCCCGGGGCTTTCCCCGCCGCTCGCTTCGGCGGGTGCGGCTCGTGCTGCTGCCCCCCAATCCACAGGTCCATACGCACGGCGCATGGCGCGGGTTCCGTCCCTCGGGAGCGGTTCCGGGCCCTGAAATGACGGGATTCCTGCCGGACAGCAGCCTGCGCGCTCACGCAATCGCGCGCGCCGTGCGTGGGCGGCGGCGCGCGAGCGGTCACTTCGCTTCGACGATGTCCGCGCGCGTCGTCTCGACGATCGCGAGCAGCTCGGCCTGCTCCTTCGCCGACACGTTGAACACCGTGAGCGCGGCCCGGAGGTCCTGCGCCAGCGCGTCAAACTCCGCGTTCGTGATGCGCATGCCCTCGTGCAGTTCCTTCATCGCCCGGCCGGTGTACTTCTGCGGGCCGCCAGTCGCGCCGGC
>CAYVSR010000238.1:0-5089 GCA_964453125.1 uncultured Phycisphaeraceae bacterium
TCGCGGCTCACAGCAGAGCCCGCTCGCCCGCAAGGCACGAAACGCACTCTGCGTCTGCCTCGGCCGCCGCCCCCGCCCCCGCCCCCGCCAAGCCCGAGCGCGACTACTCCTCGCCCGCCGCCTTCCAGCAGGCCCAGACCGCGGCGGACGCGGCGCCGCGCGACTGGCCAACCTCCGCGCGCGACATCGTCGTCATCTCATCGAGCGTCGGGCGCAACGTCTCCCCCTTCTCCTCGATGTACGGCTCGGCGAAGTTCGCGATCTCGTCGATCGCCGAAGCCGTCCGCCGCGAGCTCGCGCCCAAGGGCGTCCGCGTCTCGTGCATTCACCCCGCGGTGGTCGCCAGCGAGTTCCAGGGCGTCGCGGGCTACGACCCGCTTACCTTTGGCGAGTTCATGGAGCGCATCGGCCCCGTGCTCGACCCCGAGGACGTCGCGCGCACCATCGCGTGGATCACCTCGCAGCCCGCGCACGTGTGCATCAACGACGTGATGCTCAGGCCGACCAGGCAGGAGTACCCCTGAACTTGGGGCGACTGGGTTCGCCGCGACCTCGAGCGGACTGCGGGGGCGCCCGGCGCACGCAACGCGGGCTGCGTATCGAAGGGAATCGGCATCGCGGGAATCCGCCCGGCGCAGGCGACGAAGGAGCGGGCAGACCGGATCGATACATCGGACTGGAGGGTGTTGCATGCCTCTGCAAACGGCGCTGTTCACGGTCGCCGCGATTCTGTGCACCTCGGCTGACTCTGCCGCCGCGCCGCGCGAAGGCGCTGCGCCGAACGCGGCTGCGCCGGCTCGAGGCGTCGAGAACGAAGGAGAGGATGCTCCCACGGTCGACCCATCGAGCCTGCGACTCATCGAACGCGTCGGCGGCGACCTGGGCTCGACCATCGAGCGGACGAAGGATGGGTTCCGCTTTGGCGTGTGCAGCATCACGACGCCCCTGCCTCAGGGTTACCCGGACCCGACGCCGCCCGGGGCGATTGATCTGAAGCGATACCCGGCGGTCCGCAGAGCCGAGATGTCCGGTAAGGGCGCGCGCGAGAGGGGCATGGACAAGTCCTTCTGGCCGCTGTTCCGGCACATCAAGTCCCGCGACATCGCGATGACGTCGCCCGTGGAGATGGAGTTTCATGCCGACGGCGCGCCGGGCGACAAGGAATGGACCATGTCGTTCCTCTACCGCACGCCCGCGCAGGGCGACACGGGCGTGGACAAGCGCGGCGTCCTCGTCACGGACACCGAGCCGATGCTCGTCGTCTCGCTAGGGTTCCAGGGCGCGTACAGGCCCGAGCAGACCGAGGAGCGATTGCAGCCCCTGCTTGATTGGCTCGCCACACATCGGGCGTGGGAGCAGGCCGGCGACCCGCGGGCGCTCTATTACAACGGTCCGGAGAAGCGAGAATCTCGCAGGTGGGGCGAGGTGCAGATCCCGGTTCGGGCGCGAGCCGCGCCCGCGGACGGCGCCGGGCCGGGGCCTCCTTCCGAAGTCGCCGACGCGAAGTGAACCGACCATGCCCGCAGCGCCCTTCACCATCCTCATCGACGGCGGGTGCCCCCTCTGCGTGCGCGAGGCCCGCTTCATGCGCCGCCTTGACCGTGGGCGCGGCCGCCTCCGCATCGTTGACATCGCCGCACCCGGCTTCGATGCGGGCGCCTACGCCACGACGCACGAGGCCGCCATGGGCGCTATCCACGGCGTGACCGACGACGGGCGCACCCTGACCGGCATGGAGGTCTTCCGGAGGGCGTACGACGCCGTGGGCTGGGGCTGGCTGCTCGCCCCGACCGGCTGGCCCGTCATCAAGCCCCTCGCCGACGGGGCCTACCGCTGGTTCGCCCGCAACCGCCTCCGCCTGACCCGCCGCTCGGACGCGTGCGAGGCGGGCCGCTGCGCCCCCCGCTGAGGCAGTCCGCGCTGCGTGCTCCCTCCAGTGGCTCCCGGCCATGTCCGCCGGGGGGGAGGCCGCGTGTTTAGCGCCGTGGTGAAAGCGAGGAGAAACGCCGCCATGGGTCGGACTCACCTTCTGGTCGCTTCGTCGGCCGCCACGGGCGCCTGTGCGTCCGCCTCGACGCGCGCCGACAACTCGGCGCCGCCCTCCCGCGCCGACGTCAACGGCGACGACGGCGTGAACTTCGAGGATCTGACCATCGTGCTCTCGAGCTTCGGCGTGACCCACTGCACCCTTCGGGCGCACCGACGCGCCCGTGCCGCAACCGGCGTGGCTGACTCAACGCGGCGCGCCGGGTTTCTGATCCGAATGCGATCGGGCGTCCCGAATGTCGCGGGTCGCGGTGAGCCCCACGCGCCCGCGCGCTCGCGCGAGGAGAGAGAACGCCCAAGCACGCCCGGAGGGATTTGAACCCCCAACCCTCGGTTCCGAAGACCGATGCTCTATCCAATTGAGCTACGGGCGCGTGCGAGCGTCGATCCTACGTCGGCGCCGCCCGATGCAGCGCCGACGCCGCGCCAGCCCAGGGCCCACCCGAACATACGCCGGATTGCCGCCGGGATTTCCCTCGAATCGCGGCAATGTGGTTGGGGTTCGTTCGTTTGTGAATTACAGTACATGCGGAGTTGTCCGCTGCGCGCGCCGAGAACGCTTGGACCACGGGCGGACGCCCCGCCCCGATCGTCGCGCCGCCGCCACAAGATCACACGAGGACCCGCCACGTGCCCACGACCATCGCCCGCCGCGTCCGACCCTGCCTCGCCGTGTCCGCCCTCGCGTGCTCGCTCCTGAGCGTCGCCGCCTCCGCGCAAGACGCGCCGATCGCCCGCCCCGTCGCCGGCCTCGCGGCGGACGCCAATGCCCCCTTCTTCCGCGTCGCCACCGAGCCCTTCGAGTCCACGCTCTACGCCACCGGCGAGCGCGCCGTGTTCGAGTCCGAGACCACCTGGCGCTACATCTGCGGCAGCGACACCACCGGCAAGACCACCGAAGACCTCCGGCGCAGCGCCGAGGCCCACAGCGCCGACTTCGCCGACCCCTCGAAGGTCCGCGTCATCGACGCCGGGCCGCGCGGCGCCTTCAACGTCGTGTTCACGCTCGGCGCCAGCGTGCCCGCCGCGGCGATCCCCTCCTTCCAGCAGGCCGAGGCGTACATCGAAGGCCACTTCGACGACGTCTCAACCGTCACGGTCAGCGTCTCGTTCGCCAACCTCGGCGCGGGCGTCATCGGCTCGACGGGCAGCAACTACGCCACCGTGCCCTCGTGGGCCACGGTGCGCACGGGCCTCATCGCCGGCATGGACGGCGACGACGTGATCCAGAACTTCCTCCCTACCGGCACGACAATCCCCGTGCGCTACGTCGGCAACTCCGCCACCGTCACCAACGAGACGCGCGTCTTCTTCACCCGCGCCAACTTCCGCGCCACCCTCGGCACGGTGACCGGGACCGACGCGACGATGCAGTACAACAGCACGTTCGCCTTCGACTTCGACCCCTCCGACGGCGTCAGCGCCGGCCAACTGTCCCTCGTCGACACCATCGTCCACGAGACCGGCCACGCCATGGGCTTCACCAGCGGCGCCGACTTCCGCACCAGCGACATGGAAGCCCTCGACATCTACCGCTTCGCCTTCAACGACGGCGCCGGCACGGACTGGAACCCCGACTCCCTCGCCGAGTTCCAGACCACCGCCCGCTGCGTGGACAACAACCTCCCCAACGACGACGTGCAGTCCGACCTCATCACCGTTGAATACAACATGTCCGACGGCAACCCGCGCCAGGCCTCGCACTTCCGCGAGAACCTCAACGGCATCATGGACCCCACCCTCGCCAACGGCCAGACCTTCTACCCCGACTTCTTCCGCCAGTCCGACACCGACATGTTCGACGCCATCGGCTACGACACCGCGATCGTCTGCATGTCCATTCTCGGCAACCCCTCGCCGCAGGAAGTTGAGGAAGGCCAGCCCGCGACGTTCACCGTCTCCGTCACCGGCACGGGCCCCTTCACCTACCAGTGGCGCAAGGACACCGTCCCGCTCAGCAACGCCGGCGCGATCTCAGGCGCGAACACGCAGCAGCTCACCATCAACCCCGCCGCCCCAGAGCACGAGGGCGTGTACGACTGCGTGATCGACAACGACTGCGACACCCAGACCTCCGGCGGCGCCCTGCTCACCGTCAACGCCCTCTGCCCCGGCGACACCAACGGCGACGGCGTCATCAACTTCCTCGACCTCAACGTCGTGCTCGGTCAGTTCGGCCAGGCCGGCCCCGGCCTCAGCGGCGACGTGAACGACGACGGCTTCGTCAACTTCACCGACCTCAACATCGTGCTCGGCGTCTTCGGCGTGACCTGCTGAGAAGAGCACTCAACAGCCGCGATTTCGCGTGAGAACGGAGCCGCGACCGTCAGGGAGCGGTCTCGCGCGGAAAGCCGCATCCCTGGCAGCGGCGCCCGTGCCCTATTGCGCCACTCCCTGCCGATCACGCACGTACACCACTGCGCCGTCCAGGTCGTTCCTGTCCCACAACCATCGCGTGCTGCCGTGGCGTGTCCAAAGCCGTGACTCGCGCCGGTTCGCGATCGTCTCTCGAACCTTTCGCGTGGACCACGACTTGAACGCGTTCATCGCCCGCTCCGGCGCTCCGCCTGTCGAAACGACAACATGCACGTGGTTCGTGCGCACGTTGAGGGCGTGGAGCGTCCACTGGTTGTGCGCGCACACGTCGACGATCGCCGCGTTGACCAGGGCTCGTTCCTCGGGCGAGAGCACGACGGGCGGCGCTCCACGAAGGCGCTCCTCCGCCTCATGCCGCGCGACGCTGGGCGGGAGGCGAGGCGTCTTGAATTCGTTGCGGTGACGATCGACGGAGGTGCGCTCGTCGCCGTGCAGCCACGTGCCGTAGGTGTGGAAGGTGATGAGATAGGCGAGCGGACGGGAGGCCTGCGATTGGTGCGGATGTTCGCCCGGAGCGCGCATGGCGAGGGCAGTGTAGGTAGCCGGGCCGGTTGCCAGGCATGCGCCAACCGCGCGAGACCGCTCCCTCACGGTCGCGGCTCCGTTGTTCCGATCACCCCGTTCCTTCTATGATGTCCGCCCAATGACCGACGCTCAGCAACCAACC
>CAYVSR010000239.1:0-5088 GCA_964453125.1 uncultured Phycisphaeraceae bacterium
TGGCCGGGCGGGTGGTCGGACGACGCGACGATCTCGCTCACTTCAACGACGGGCGCGAGCGCGAGTATCGCGCTGCTGGGCCTCTCCGGCCAGGTTCGCGAGCTGCCGACCAGCGTGGAGGATGTGCGATGACGCGAGCCCGCGCGCTCACGCTCGTCGAGATCCTCGCGGCGTCGGTCATCCTCGCCGCCGCGGGCGGGGCGATGGCGTCTGTCTTGCGCGATGCGTCCGCCGCGTCTCGTCGCGCGTCGCTCCAGCGGGACGCGCTGCTCGCCTACGAGGCGTGGCGCATCGCCGACTCCGGGGGCCACGCCGACGCGTCCGGCGGCCCGTGGGAGTGGCGCGACCCGCGCGGCGGCCTGTGGCGAATGACGATGACGAGCGACCCGGCGCCGCCGGAGAGCGACGACGAAGCGGTGGCGCTGGAATGGGGCGCGGTGGTCGTTGAAGCATGGCGCGAGGACTCGTCTTCCGGAGGCGCATACGAGGTCGTCTTCACGGCGCCGCGGGTGCGGCGAGCGGCGCCGACGGAGGCCACCACGCCATGAGGCTTTGTTCGATCCAGCGCCGCGCCCTGACGCTCGTCGAATTGCTCGCCGCGCTGGCGCTCCTTTCCATGGTCATGGGCGTCGTGAGCGCGTGGACGGTCGGCAGCGCGAAAGCCCAGAGCTCCGTCGTCAGGGCGAGCAACGCGGACAGCCCCTTGGGCCGCGCGCTGCGCCTCCTCGCCCGCGACATCGACGCGGCTCCGGTGGCGCCGCTCCGCGGGAGTTCCGGGAAAGCGATGCCGAGCGTCGTGTTCGACGCAGAGCACGATCGCGTGCGGGTCGTCGCGATGCGCGCCATGAGCGCGGGCTCCGCGGGGGCCGGGCCAAGACAGATCGAGTGGCGGCTGGAGCGGTCTTCCGACGGCGTCGGCCTGCTCGTGCGCGAAGAGACGCAGCTCGGGCCCAGTCAATCGGAAGACGTGGAGACTCGCGTCGCGCTCCACGGCGTAGCGGAGTTCGAGATCGAAGGGATCAAGGCCCCGGAGCAAGCGCCGCTCGGCGTTCGATCGATGCGTGCGCGGCGAGAGGGGCCCCAGATCATCGCGTACGACGTGCGCGTTCGGCTGGACGGGCCCGATGGAGCGTCCGCACGGACGCTCCACTGGGAGGTCGTCCGATGAGCCGTCGTGCCGGCTACCGCCGAGGTGCCGCGCTGCTGATCGCGCTGGTGGCGGTGTCGATCGTGACTGTGGGCACGGTGGGGGCGCTGCGATCATCCGCTTCGGGTCTCGCGGCGTCCGGGGGGGCGATGTTCGAGGCCCAGGCGGAGGCGCTGGCCCGCGACCTCGAGCCCATCGCCCTGGCGCTGCTGACGGACAAGGGCGATGCGCTCTTCACCAGCGCGCCCGATCCGTCCGGACTCGTGGAGGTCCTCCGCGACGGGCGCAGCGGCGTGAGCATCACGGTCCAGGCCCTCGACCTCTCGGGGAGGCTGCACATTGCGCACTTGCGCTCGTTCGCGGGCGACGGGCTGCCCGCGCCGCTGCAGGCGCTGCGGGCGTCCGCTTCCCGATCTCGCGAGCCATCGGAGGCTAGCGTCAGCGTCACGGAAGCGCTCTCGGCGGCTGCAGAGGCGGGCGCCGATCTGTTGAGTGTGACCGAGTGGCCAACGCATGCAGCAAGACCTCACTCCTTAGGCGACCCGACGCCCGCCGCGATGTGGCTGACCGAGCGTGGCGGGGGCGCCCTCAACATCGCCACCGCGCCGATCGAACTGGTCCGCGCAGCGTTGAGGGGGCGGGGGCGGGACCCCGGCGCCGCGAGACAGGTCCTCCTCGCCCGCGAGCGCGGTGAGCCGGTCCCGGCGGACGCGGTCGCGAGGCTCAACGCACGCCCGCAAGCGGGCGGTATTGAAGAACGCCTCGTTCCGATCACGACGACCTCCGACGCGGTCGCCTTGCTGATCTCGGTCGAGTCGGGCGGGCGCCTCGCGCGCTGGGTGATCGTGGTGGAGGCTGGCGGAGGGCCGCGACGTCGGGGCGGCGATGCAGAGACCTACCGGCGCCCGCTCCCGGCGTTCAGCGAACCGACCGACCCGGCGCCCGATCAGGCGGGCAAGCGTCAACGATCAGTTGCTGCATCGACGGGCCGTTGGTCGGTCGTCGAACGACGGAGGATCGACGGGTGACTCGGCCCATCGCTCAACACGGGCTGGGAGGGCGGCGCTCGAGCCGCTGCGCGCTAGCGGCCTGCGCGCTCGCGATCCTTGCCGCCGCTGCATGGGCGCTGCTCGGAGCTCGTCCGGCGCCTCGCTCGTACCTGAGCCGCCTCGCTGACCTCGGCGCGACCCCCGAGCCCTTGGGCGCCTCCGGCGCGAGCGCCGTTCACCCGTCGGAACTCCTCGCCGCGGCGACCTCCGCGACGCTCTGGGACGAGTTGTTCCCTGCGCCGCCCCCCGCGGCGGTCGAGGCCCCTCCGCCAACTCTCTCCGTGGAACTGATCGCGATCATCGACTCCACCGATCGGCGCCGGGCGTTCCTGTTCGACAGGGCCACGCAGACGTACCAGGAACTGGGCGTCGGCGAGTCGCTCGCCAAGGCGGCGGGACCGGCGGCCAAGCTCACCGCGGTCGGCGAGCGGCATGCGCTGTTCGATCTCGCGGGCCGCGAGGTCCGCGTGGAGTTGGCGCCATGAGCCGCGTGAACTCCACCCAGACCCAGCCCGCATCGGCGCTCGCGCTCGATCCGGCGGCGCTCTATTGGGCCGTCCTCGAGGCTCCGCCTCAGGTGCGTGGGCTCGCCGCGCTGCTGCGCGGGCGCGCCGACGAAGAAGCGCTCCGATACGCCTTCGAGACCTGGCTGCCCCAGCCGATCGACGAGGTCGAGTGCCGCTTCGCGTGGGCTCTGTCCGGCGATCGAGGGATCGCGCGGATCGTCGCCTGCGGCATCCCCCGCGATCGCCTCCTCGCGCTTTTGGACGAAGCCGAGTCATCCGGACGCGAGATCGAGTCCGCGGCGCCCACGCACGTGCCGGACGTAGTAGCCAAGCGGCTGGCGCCGGAGGCCGATCTCGATGGTCTGGCGTCGGCCTTGGAGTTCCGCGCCGGGGCGTGCGAGAGCCCGCGGGTGACGCGGCGCCGGCGCCGGACCCACCTGTCGCTCGCCGCCGCGGCCGCGCTGGCGACAGGACTGGTCAGCGCCGGTATGTTCCGAGGCGCCGCCGCGCTGCGCACCGAGAGCGCGCAGGCGCGATCCGCGGCGGACGTGCTCGCCGCCTCGGCGCTGGGCGAGGCCGAGGGCGCAGCGCTCGGCGCCGGGCTCGCCGCGCTGCGGCTCACCGGCGAACTCGCCGCCCTCGAGCGCACGCGCGACCGCTCCGCCGACCCGCTGCTCGCCGCCGACCGCGGCGCCACGCTCCTCAGCCTCCTCGCAGCGTGGCCCGACGCCATCCCGACCCGCGTTGACCAGCTCCACGCGGAGCAGGAGGCGCTGACCATCCGGGGCGAGGTGCGCGACGCGGGCGATTTCGAGCGCCTCGCGCTCGCGCTCAGCGAGCGGCTGGGCGCAGCGGGGTGGGCCGAGCAGACCAAATCAGGCTCGAAGTCGCGGGACGCGTTCTCGTTCACGCTGGCGTTAAAGCCCGGGCCGGTGCGCGCCGTCCCAGCAGCAACCGAGCCCCCCGACCCCACCCCCGGCGCTCCCGGTATCCCCGGCGCCGCCGGCCCGACCGCGATCAGCGCGGCGCCCCCAGACTCTCTCCCCGAGGCCGCGCCATGAGGCCGCTCGCGACGTCCGAACGCCGTCTCGTCGGCGCCGTGGTCGCGGCGGCGTGCGTCTGCGCGCTCGCGCTCTCGTGGCGCTCGCGCGCCGCCGCTGCGCGCGAGGCGGGCGCGGCCAGCGCCGAGCACGCGACCGTTCTGATGCAGGCTCGCAGACTGACGGCGCTCAGGAACGAGCGTGCGCTGGTGGCTGATCGTCTCAGAGCCGAGCCCGACCTCGTCGCTCGCCTCCAATCCTGCCTCCACGCCAGCGGCGTCGAGCCGGCTGCGCTCACCCAGGTCAGCGCGTCCGAGCCGCAGGGGGTGGCGCCGCCGCGCAATCCCGGTGGCGCATCCGGGGGCGGGGGCATGTCCGGGGGCGGTCCCGGGGGTCACGCGCTCAAGCGCCAGCAGGTCGCGGTGACCCTCGACCCGTTGCGGCCGGCGGATCTCGCGCGCTTCCTCGTCGCGTGGAGGGAGTCCGAACCGCTCTGGACGGTGCGCGCCGTGCGCCTGCAGCGTTCGGGCTCAGCCAAGGGCGGCGGGCAGGCTGGAGCGAACGCCGCCGACGATCGCGCATCCGCCGTGCTCGTCCTCGACAACGTCTTCCTCGCCCAGCCGCGCACGCAGGAGCGCTCCCAGTGACCCGACCCCTATTCCTCGCTGCGCTCCTCGTGCTCGCGCCCTGCGCACTCTTACCCGGCGGCTGCGCATCCTCCGGCGGGCGCAGCCCGTACGCTCAGCAGGGAGAAGTCCCGCGCGACCCCCAGCGTGCCCGCGATCTCCAGGTCGAAGCGACGAAGATCGCCCCGACCGACGAAGCCGCGGCGGAGAGGCTGCTCCGCGAGGCCCTCGCCGCGGACCTCTACTGCGGTCCCGCCCACAACAACCTCGGCGTGATCCTCCTCAAGCGAGGCATGCTCTACGACGCCGCGGGCGAGTTCGAGTGGGCTCGGAAACTCATGCCCGGCCACCCCGACCCCCGCGTCAACCTCGCCATGACTCTCGAGCAGGCGGGCAAGGTGGACGACGCCCTCCGCGCGTACGACTCGGCGCTCGCGGTGTACGACAGCTACCTCCCTGCGGTGCAGGGCAAGGCCCGCCTGCAGGTCGCGACCGGCCGGACCGACAAGGAGACGGGCACGCTGCTCGAAGACATTGCGCTCCGGGGCGACGGGCAGTGGCGCGAGTGGGCGTTGCTGTGGAAGACCAAGCTGTCCGAGACCCCCTGAAAGCCCGTCACCCTCCACCTCGATGCGCCGCGACCAAAAAAACCCGCGAAGCGACGCGAGTGGTGATTTTTTTGGCGCCCTAACACGTTAGTGCGCAATGTCGCGGCCGGGC
>CAYVSR010000240.1:0-5087 GCA_964453125.1 uncultured Phycisphaeraceae bacterium
GCCCCAAGCTGCTGGCCGAGCCCCCGGCGTCGGTCGAGAAGGAGGCGGACGAGATGCTCGCCGAGGCCGCGGCGGCCGCGGAAGCCCTCGGCGCCGAGGCGGACGAGCCCACCGGCGGCTTGCCGATTCAGATCGGCGAGACGCTCATCGGCGAATCGAGCGTGCAGCAGGTCAACGGGCACTAAGGCCCGGGCCTCTCCCCGAACTCTCCGGTCTCGGACCGCTCAAAGAGACCCAACCCCGGCCCGGCCCCTCGCCGGGCCGGTTCTTTTTTCGGGGCGCCTGGCAACCACTCGCCTCAGCGGACGAATACTATGTCAGCCATAGTATGCGTCGATGACATTGCCGGTTCCGCCCGATTCCCTCCGTCCCTCCGTCCCTCCGTCCCTCCGTTCTGGAGTCCCCATGCGCGTCGAAACCGAACTCATGCGAGGCGCCGGACCCGTCGCCGTGCTCAAACTCCTCGAGCGCGGCGAGATGTACGGCTACGAACTGGTCGAGGCCATCGCCCGTCGCACCGAGGGCGTGCTCGACATGGGCCAGTCCACCCTCTACCCGCTGCTCTACAACCTCGAGGCCAAGGGGCTGATCAAGAGCCGGTGGGAGGAGGCGGGGGCCGCAGCCGGCGCCGACTCCGGCGTGCGAGGCGCGCGCTCCGGCTCGGCCGCGCAGCCAACGGGCGCCGACGCGAGCGCGCGGGAGAAGCCCGCGAGCCGCGCGCGCAAGTACTACTCGCTGACCGGCAAGGGCAAGACCCGCCTCGCGAAGGACTCGAAGCAGTGGGGGGCGCTGATCGGCGCGATGCGGGCGCTGGGCGTGACGCCCGACGCGACGCCGCGCGCGGCGCTGGGCGCCGGCCTGCGAGGGTCGCCACGTGGCGGCATGCTCGCGTGCCTTGCTCGCGGCCTGCCCTCGATCGGAGGCGCCGCATGACCACGGCGCTCAACGACCCCGGCGAACCACACACCGACCGCTCGTACTGGTCCCGCCTCACCGCGACCCCGATGCGCGACCTCATCCGCGGCCGCGCCACTGGCCGCCTCGACACAGACCGCCTGATCGAAGCAGCCGACCTTCCGGCAAGCGTCGGCGACACCGTCCGGCGCGTCGTCCGACGCACGCGCCTCTGGCGCCTGGAGAAGGTGGACGTGGCGCGAGAACTGATCGCCCACTTCCGCGACGCCCTCCAGGCGGGCGCCGCCCCCGCGCGGGCGCTCTCGGACTTCGGCGACGAGCGCCAGGCCGCGCGGCTGATCCGCCGGGCCAAGCGGCGCGGGCGTCCGCTGATGTGGCACGTGTCCAGGCGCGCCCTTCAGGCAGCGGGTGGTGTGCTGGCGCTCGTTCTCGTCGTGTACGCAGGCTTTGCCATCCGCTATTGGGGTGCGCGCCCGAAGGTCACGCGTGACTACATCGCGGACGTGAACGTCAAGGCGCTCGCCGTTCCGCGAGAACAGGCCGCATGGCCCGTCTACCGCGAAGCGCTTCTGAGTGTCTCGATTCCACCTGAATTGTGGCGGAAGAACGGCTTTGATTGGAAGCCGGGCGAACCCGGCTGGGACCAGACCGCCAAGGTCGTCGAATCCAACTCGGGCCCGATCGCGCGCCTGCGCGATGCCGCCGCGCGGCCCGGCCTTGGATTCCTCGCATCGTCCAGAGTTGCCCCGGAGGATCGACCACTCTTTCCCGACGTGGCCGATGCGCCGCAAACGCGCCGTTCACAAGGCGCCCCGCCTGTCATCTCGCTGCTGTACCACGACTTGACCGCGCTCCGTCACGCTGCTTTGCTCCTTCAAGCGGACGCCCGAGTCGCGCTGATCGAGCGCGACGCCTCGCGGGTCACAGCGGACATCATCGCCATCGTCGGTGTTGCGCGCCACGCACGGGAACACGGCCTGATCATCGGCGACCTGGTCTCCCTCAGCGTGCTCTCGCTCGGGGCGAACCTCGCGGGCGAGTGCCTTCGCGCCGAGCCAGCGCTCCTGTCGGTCGACGCGCTCGGGGAGATCTCCGCCTCGCTGGAGGCGTTTGCAGATGGCGAGCCCTGGGTGCGACTCGACGGAGAGCGCCTTGCGTTCGCCGACTTCGTCCAGCGGGTGTACACCGACGACGGAAGCGGGGACGGCGTGTTCAGCCTCCTCGGCCTGGTGCGCGAGGGCTTCGGCGGCGAGTTCAGCGAAGCGGGCGGCATCGCGGCCGATCTGGCAGCGCCGCTCAGCGCGGCCGTCACCGCTGGCCGCAAGTCGACGCTCCGTGAATACGCCCGTCTCATGGACATGGTCGAGTTGGAGCGAGAAGCGCCGCTGTGGCGCCGCGGCCCGTCGCCGGTGGACCAGGAGATCGAAGAGCTCATTTCTGGCCGCACCCTCCTCTGGTCGAGACACCCGCTGATCGGGATCCTCACGCCCGCGTTGAGCCGGGCCACGGCGCAAGCGCGGCTGTGCGAACAGATCAGAGACGCTGTGACCGTCGCGATCGCCCTCGAATGCTTCCGGCGCGAACGCAACACCTATCCCGCGAGCCTCTCCGAACTCGTTCCTGAGTTTCTCTCCGCCCTCCCGCCTGATCAGTACGACGGTCAACCCATTAAGTACCGCGTGACCGACGATCGCGGACCGCTGCTCTACTCCGTCGGCAACGACCGCGAGGACAACGGCGGGCGTCTGCGCCTAACGATCGACGGGCGACCCGACAACGAGAACCCCATGCGCTGGATGCCTCCCGGCGGCGTGCCCGCTGGCCCAGGCGGTCGCCCCTTGGCCAAGGAGCCCGCGATCGGCGCCGACTGGATCCTCTACCCGCCTGTCCGCACGCCGCCGCGCATGCCTGACGACGAGGCTGAAGCGCCTTCGCCGAGCGCCCCCGCGCAGCCCATCGGAGGTTGAACGGAGCCCCGAGCGCAAGCTCGGGACGCACGCCACACGCGTCTGAACGCTGCGCTGCAGGGTTCCGAACGCGAATTACACGCATGATCGATCGCGAGGCGCCCGCGGACCACCGTCGGTCGAACGCCCCTGCCCCCCGTCCCGAGCTCGCGCTCGGGGCTCCGCTCGAGCAATGCAATCGCTCCGTCGCTCCGCCGCTCTGCAATTTGCACTTTGCTATTTGCAATTTGCGATTTCGCATCACGCCCCAACCAGCGCCCCCGGCTTCGCCGGCGCCGGCGCGACCTGCTTGCGCGGGTCCGTCTTCGCGATGATCTGGCTCACGCCGTGCTGGTTGAAGCCCTTGTAGCCGTCGTTGCGCTCGAGGTTCTCGAGGTGCGAGCCGATGGCGCCCTCCATGCGGAAGTGGAGGGCCATCGACGGGGTGATCGCGCCGCGCTCGACGAGTTTCGCGAGGCGCTTCTCAGCCACCGGCCAACGCTCGCCCTCGGTGAACGCCTGGCGCAGGAAGGGGAAGGACGTGAACGGCGCCATGGTGTTGATGTTCGCGGCGGCCAACTGGTCCCTCAGCGCTTCGAACGAGAACTGGCACTCGAGGTGGTGCATGCCCGCCTGCAGCATCGCCTCGCCGTGGAGGCCGCACCACAGGCCCACGGTGCCCAGTTCCCTGCGCGCCTCGAGCCCGACGTGCGCGAAGTCGCCCTGCAGTTCTTCGGGCGACATGTCGACGTCCGCGAAGATGGTGATGTTGCAGGCCTCCTGCTCCATCACCTGCGCGCCCCAGCCCGCCTCGGCGCCCGCGTAGAACCGCTCCCGCGGCTCGAAGCCCAGCTTCTCGAGCACGAGGATGAGATCGGAGAACCGCTCGCGGCTGCTGCGGTACGTGTGGTGGTCGTGGTTCGCCCAGCCCAGCCCCAGCCGGTTCTGGCGCCCGAACTGCACCTGTGCGGCCTTGTTCCGGCGCTGCCAGTGCTCGCGCTCCGCGAAGAAGAACAGATCGCAGGTGAGGTCCGGCCCGAGGTCCGCGATGGCCTCGTCGATCAGCACGTTCAAGTGCTCGTAGCCGTGCGCATCGTCGCCCAGGTCGCGCGAGCGGCGCCGGAAGGCCTCCTTGTGGCGCAGCGTGGCCACGGCTTCGGCCGGGTCGGGCTCTTCGATCGCGAAGCCCCGGTAGCCGTGACGCTCGATGACCCAGAGTTCGGCGCCGCGCGAGCGGAAGACGGGGGCGCGGCGCATGCGCGCCATCGGCCCGCCCTGCACGGCGAGGTCGTCCGCCACGCCGTGGGCCGCGAGGAAATCGACGACCGAGTCCGCCTTGATGGCGACGCGGGTCATGGGCAGCTCGCCCGAGAGCACCACGGCGGGGAACATGGCGCCCTCGTGCACGTAGCAGTGGGGGGCGCCGGGCACCGCGCGCCGCGTGAATCCCGTCTCGACGAGGCGCTGCTCGATGTCTTCGGCCCGGGCGACCTGGATGTGGTCCACCCAGTCGATGAACTTCGTGCCCGACTCGTGCAGCATGCGCAGCGCGAGGTTCGCCGCGGCGGAGCACGAGACCAGGAACTCGCTCACGAGGTCGTTCACGAGGCGCTGGGCCTCGGGCTGCGTGGACCACTGGGGCTGTGCGTCGATGGGTGCGGCGGGGCGGGTCATGGGGGAAGTGCTCGGTGCTTGGGGCTGAGTGCTCGGTGCTCAGTGCTCGGTGCTCAGTGCGCGCTGCGGCACGGGTTCAAAGTTCCGCGGGCGTCAGTCCTCGCCCTGATCCTTGGAGAAGCCGGGCTTGCCGTCGAATTCCTGCAGTTTCTCGACGTGGGCCCAGCGGTGGTCGAGGCTGATGCGGGTGAGCAGCGCGGCGATCTCGCCGTCGCTGATCTCGTGCGCGCCGTCGCGCGCGAGGAAGCGGCACCGCATGGAGTCCACGCAGTCGGGCCGGCCGTCGGTGGGGGGGTAGACCTTCACGCCGCGGTTCGAGACGGTCTTGAGCGCCAGCGTCGTGCCCTCGGAGAGGCGCTCGAGGCTCTGGCCCAGCGCGAGCGGCTCGGCGACGGTCTCGAGGAACACGTCCACGCCGACCACGCGCCGGCTCTTGGGCGTGACGTGCGAGGCGAGGGGGTCCGTCTCGGGCAGGCGCAGCGGCTTGTGGTCGCGCGCGGCGAAGCCGGAGGGCACGCGCCCGAGGTTCTTGATCACCGCGTCGGTGAAGGC
>CAYVSR010000241.1:0-5084 GCA_964453125.1 uncultured Phycisphaeraceae bacterium
TGCTGGACGGCGCGCATCAGGCGCTCGGCGCGGGCGGGCTGCGCTTCGCCGATGTGCCGCGACTCGCCGCGTCGCTGCCCGACTTTCCCGACGACGAGCGCTGGCGGGCGCTGGCGGGCGTGCAGGCGGGATTCGAGCGGGCGGTCTCGCGCGCGGGGCTGGTGGACGACCAGATCGCGCGGATCGAGGCGCTGAACGGGGACCGCGCCGTGAGCCGCGGCGCGAGTGCGCCGGGCGAGATCGTGCTCATCGGCGTGGTCGAACTCAACGCGGTGGCGCGTCGGGCGCTGGCGGCCCACGCCGGGGGCGTGACTGCGATGGTCTTCGCGCCCGAATCGCTGGGCGCTCGTTTCGACGAGCTGGGCTGCGTCATCCCCGAAGCGTGGCGCGAAGCGGACGTCGGCCTCGCGGATGAGCAGGTCTGCTTCGCGGACGGCCCGCGCGAGCAGGCGTCGGCTGCGCTCGGGTTCGTCGCGAGTCTCGCCCGCGACCTGCCGCCCGGCGATGTCGTCATCGGCGTGCCCGACGAGTCGGTCGCGCTGAGCCTGCAGGCGATCGCGGGGCTGTCCGAGGGCGTGCGCGTGCGCAGCGGCGCCGGGCTGGCGCTCGTCAACGCCTCGCCGGTGCGCCTGCTGCGAGCGCTCGCCGACCACGCCCAGGCGCCGACGCTCACCACGCTCGGGGCCATCGTGCGCCATCCGGACGCAGGCGCCGCGTTGCTGGTCGGCGCGGGCTA
The DNA here is from genome assembly GCA_964453125.1 of uncultured Phycisphaeraceae bacterium. Lineage (GTDB taxonomy): Bacteria > Planctomycetota > Phycisphaerae > Phycisphaerales > UBA1924 > CAYVSR01. The sequence continues at coordinate 737 of CAYVSR010000241.1, forward strand.
CGAGCCTGGCGACCTCCCGCGACTCGCGCGATGGGCGGACGCGCTGGACCGCTTGAGCGCCGACCTCGCCGCGAGGACGCTCGACGAGCGACACTTCCGCCCCCGCGCCGATGACGATGCGAGGGACCACCGGCCGCCCGAGTCGCTGCTGCGCGCGGTGCGTGAACTGTGCGCGCCACTCGAAGGTGATGCGCCCCGCCCCGCGTCGGCGTGGGGGCGGCCGATCGCGGAGGCGCTGGCGCGCGTCTATTCCGCCCGCCGCTGGGACCCCCGAACGCCGGCGGACCGCGCGGTGATCGGCGCGTGCGAAGCGATCCGCGCCGCACTGGACGATCTCGAGTCGCTGCCCGAAGAGCACGCGCCCGCGATGCGCGCTCCCGACGCGGTGCGCCTGATCGCCCGGGCGGCGGGCGCCGGGGCAGCGCCGGAGGAGCCCGACGCGGGCGCGATCGAGGCGCTCGGCTGGCTGGAACTGGCGCTCGACCCCGCGCCCGTCGCGATCCTGACGGGCATGAATGAGGGCGTCGTCCCCTCGTCCGTCGTGAGCGACGCCCTGCTGCCCGACTCGCTCCGGCGCGTGCTCGGCCTCGAGCACGACGCCACACGCCTGGCGCGCGACACGTGCCTGCTGGCGACCATCGCGGCGTCTCGCCCGCACGTGCGGGTCATCGCCGGGCGGCGCGGGCCCGACGGCGACCCGCTGCGCCCCAGCCGCCTGCTCTTCGCGTGCGCCAACGACACGGTGGTCCGGCGCGTGCGCCGCTTCGCGGACCCGGCGCACGACCCGTTGCCGGCGCCCTCGGTGGACCTCTCGCGCCGCCACGCCGACGCGGACCTGACGCCGATCGCGCCCCTGGGGCCGGAACGCCCGCGCTCGGACGGGCCCGCGTCGATCCGGGTCACCGCGTTCAAGGACTGGCTCGCCTCGCCGTATCTGTACTACACGAGGCACGAGCTTCGATTGGAGGAACGCGCGGACGACGCGCGAGAACTCGACCCGCTCGCGTTCGGCAACCTGCTGCACGACGCCCTGTGCGCGTTCGCCGCGTCGGACGCGCGGCACGCGGCGGACGCGGGGCGAATCCGCGAGGCCGCGGAAGACTGCCTGATGCGCCTGGCGCGCGCTCGGTTCGGGCGCTCGCCTTCGCCGGCGGTCGCGCTCCAGATCGAGTGGGCGCGCCACCGCATCGGCGCGTTCGGCGACTGGCAGGCCCTGTGGCGCGCGAAGGGCTGGTCGATCGCCGAGACCGAGTGGCCCTCGTCGGACGTGCTTGCCGATCTCCACCGGCGCGGCCTGGCGACGCTGGGCGAAGGCGACACGGCGACGCGACTCATCGGGCGGATCGACCGCATCGACACCAACGCCGACGGTCGCGTCGCGATCCTGGATTACAAGACGGGCGAACGAGTCCCCACGCCGCAGAAAGCGCACGGCGGACCGGGGCGGTGGTGCGATCTGCAACTGCCGCTCTACAGCCTGCTGGCGGCGGACCGGGTTCGCCCCGCGACCGTGGGCGACGCGACGCTGCGACTGGGGTATGTCGCCCTGGGCCGGTCGGGCGTGGTGCGGGAGATGCTCGCGCCGTGGAGCGGCGACGACGTGGCGGACGCGCTGCGCGAGGCGGTGCACGCCGCGGAGGAGATCCGCGCCGGGAATCGCTTCGGCGACATCGGGCGCCGGCCGCCGACGGAAGGCGTGCTGGGAGCGCTGGCAGGCACGCTGCTGATCGGGCGAGGCGAGGGCGTCAGCCCCGAAGATGTCGAGGACGACGACCCCGACAATGAGGAGGGCGGCGCGTGAGCCCCAGTCCGCAAGCGCCGGCCTCGCACCACGTCGTCATCCTCGCGTCCGCGGGATCGGGCAAGACGCACCGGCTGACGACGCGATTCCTGGCGCTGGTGGCGCGGGGCGCGCCGCCCGAGCGCATCCTCGCGACGACGTTCACGCGCAAGGCCGCGGGCGAGATCCTGGAGCGCGTGCTGCGTCGGCTGAGCGGCGCGGCGGAGGACGCCACGGAACTGGCGAAGTTGAACGGGGCGCTCGCGTCGGAGTCGCCGCCGGCGCACCTGACGAGCGAGCAGGCGCGCGCGGCGCTGGTCGGGCTGGCGCGCGCGGCGCACCGGCTCGGCATTCAGACGATCGATTCGTACTTCTTCCGAGCGGCCTCGGCGTGCGCGCTCGACCTGGGCGTGTCTCCGGGATGGCGCCTCACGGACGACAGCGAGGCGGAGGACGCGGAGTCTCTCGCGGCGGACGACGCGATCGGCGGGGCGGCGCCGGGCGAACTGGCGGCGCTGTTCCGGCGCCTCTACGCCGGGGGCGTCGGGCGGTCGGCGCACGCGGCCCTGCTGGGCCTGGGCTCGGACGCGCTGGCGCCCTGGCTCGCGACGCGCGACCGGCCCGGCGTGTGGGAGGTCGTCGGCGAAACGGACCCGGCGCTGGAGGGCGATGCTCTGGCGGCGGCGATCGAGCGGGTGCGCACGGCGCCCGTTCGGCGCTCGGCGACGGGCAAGGAAGACAGCCGCTGGGTGAAGGCACGAACAAGGGACGTGACCGCGGCGGAGGACGCGGCGCGAACGGGCGACTGGTCCGACGCGCTGGGCGGCGGGCTGTTAAGCCTCGCGCTGCGTGATTCGCCGACGTATTACAACGAGCCGCTGGCGCCCGAGACGCTGCAGGCCTACGGCGCGCTGGCCCGGCACGCGCGGGGGTGCGTGCTGCGCGCGTTCGCGTCGCGCAGCCTCGCCACGCGCGACCTCGGCGCGCGGTTCTGCGAGGCCTTGGACCGCGTGAAGCGGCGCGCGGGGGCCTTCACGTTCGACGACATCCCGCGCCTGCTGCTGGGCGCGCCGGGCGCCGAGAGCGCGGAGCGGCTCGAACACCTCTACTACAGGCTCGACGGGCGGATCGACCACGTGCTGCTCGACGAGTTCCAGGACACGTCGGTCGCGCAGTTCCGCCTGCTCGCGCCCATCCTCGACGAGCTCTGCTCGCAGGCCGAGGGCGGGCGCAGCGTGCTCGTGGTGGGCGACGTCAAGCAGTCGCTGTACGCGTGGCGCGAGGCCGAGCCGGCGCTGCTGCGCACGCTGCCCGACCGATACCCCGCGATGACCGCGGAATCCATGGCCACCAGCCGGCGCTCCTCGCAGGTCGTGCTCGACGCGGTGAACGGCGTCTTCGCCACGCTCGGCGCCAACCCCCGCCTGGCCGGGGCGCCGGGCGCCGTGGCGCAGTGGCGCGACTATCTGCCCCACGCCGAGTGGGTGGACGAGCGCCACCCCGCGAAGCCGGGCGCGGTGCGCCTGATCGCCGCCCCGTTGCCGGGCGGAACGTCGGACGCGAACGCCGCCACGGCGCGCATCAGCGCCGCCGACCAGCGGCGCGCCACGCACGAGTTCGCGGCGGCGCGGGTGCGCGCGATCCTTGAGCGCTCGCCGGGTGCGACCGTCGGCGTGCTGGTGCGCGTGGGCAAGCGGATCCCGCACCTCATCGACTGCCTGCGCCGGGCCGGCGTGCCCGCGAGCGAGGAGGGCGGCAACCCCCTCACCGACTCGCCGGCCGTCAGCGCGTGCCTCTCGCTGCTGCACCTGCTCGATCACCCGGGCGACACGGCGGCGCTGTTCCACAGCGCGACGGCGCCGGTGGGCCAGGCGGCGGGGCTCACGGACCCGCTCGACGCCGCAGCGAACGTCGGCGCGATCTCTCGCCTTCGGGAGCGCGTGCACCGAGAGGGCTTCGCCCCGGCGCTGCTCGGCCTGCTCCGCGCGGTGGCTCCCTCGCTGGACGGGCGCTCGTTCCGACGCTTCGGGCAGTTGATCGACCTCGCGGCGCGCTTCGACGCGAAGCCCTGGACCAGGGTCGACGAGTTCGTGCGCTTCGTGCGCCGCACCGGGGTGGAGGAGGCGAGCGGCGCGAGGGTCCGCGTGATGACCATCCACCGGGCCAAGGGCCTCGAGTTCGACGCCGTGGTCCTCCCCGACCTTGAACGCCCGTGGGCGCCGCATCGGAACGAGATCCTGCTGGACCGCGAGGACCCGCTGGGGGCGCCGACGGCTGCGTGCGTGCGCCCCTCGAGCGTGGAGCGCGCGGCGCACGCGGGGCTCGAAGGCCTCGCGGCGCGCGCCGAGGACCGGAGCGCGGGAGAGGAGTTGTGCGCGCTGTACGTGGCAATGACCCGCGCCGCCACGACGCTGGAGATGATCGTGGCGCCCAAGCCGGTCAAGGACGCGCGCCGGGCGTCGGGCTCGCGCGTGCTGCTCGCGGCGCTCGCGCCGGACGCGCCGCTCGCGCCGGGCGCCACGCTGCACGAGCGGGGCGACGATCGAACCCTTGCGGCGCGGGCCGCGC
>CAYVSR010000242.1:0-5072 GCA_964453125.1 uncultured Phycisphaeraceae bacterium
TACGTCTACGAGAAGGCGCTCAACAAGGTCCACGACTCCATCCGCCAGGGCGAGTCGTTCGCCGGCCCCCTCCGCGAAACCAAGACCTGCGACGCCATCGTGGTGAACATGATCGACGTGGGCGAGGAGACCGGCGACATGGACTCCATGCTCATGAAGATCGCCGACAACTACGACGAAGAGGTCGACGTCGCCGTCGGCTCGCTCGTCCGGCTCATCGAGCCCATGCTGGTGCTGGTGCTCGGCGGCATCATCGGCACGATCGTCGTGGCCATGTTCCTCCCCATGGTCAAGATGATCGAGTCCCTCTCGGGGGGAGGCAAGTGATCCGAGCGCCGCAACCAACCCGTCGCCCGCTCCCACGGCGCGCCTTCACGCTCATCGAGCTGCTGGTGGTCATCGGCATCATCGGGCTGCTGGTGAGCATCGTGCTCGTCGCGGGCTCGGGGGCGCTCTCGTCGAGCAAGAAGGCCCAGACGGAGCGCTTCCTGCGCACCATCGCGGACGGGCTCGAGCAGTTCAAGACGGACTTCGGGTACTACCCGCCCCTCCTCAACCCGCCCCCCGGCGCCGGCGTGAACCAGGCCGGGCGCGCGCTGGTCGTGACGGAGGCGTTCCCCAACGCGTACGTCGCCGGGACCGGCGACCTCGAGGTCAAGCGCTACTACAGCGTGCACTCGCTCTCGGCCTATCTCGTCGGCGTGGGCGACCTCAACTACGGCGGCAAGGAAATCTACGACGACGGCAACGCCACCAACGGGCACGAGGTGAATCTCGACGACGGCGCCGACGGGCCGGGCATCCGCAACCCCGGGCCCGATCGCTCGTGGGGCGGCGCGCTCGCCCGCAACGGCTCGACCGGCGAGACGCCCGAGGCGGGCAGGCCCGCGCCGGAGCAGACCGGCCGGACCTACGGCCCGTACATCGACATCGCCCAGGGCAAGGGCCTGCGCGTGGCGCGCGAGGAGAGCGCCGGCGGGCGTCGCGACGAGACCGCCGACATGGAGCACGCCGCCAAGGGCATGTATTTCCTGACCGATCGGTGGGACAAGCCTGTGCGCTACTACCGCCACTGGCCGACGAAGGCGCGCACCGGCCCCAACGCGGGGCGCGACGGCGTGTCGGACGCGCCGCTCGAACTGCTCACCCACGACGCCGCGACGCAGTACGGCGAGTCGGACACCGTGCCGGCGCAGGCGGACCAGGCGCTGCTGGGCGCCGAGTTCGCGCTGCTGAGCGCCGGCGAGGACTCGTTCTTCGGGGAGACCGTGGACGAGGGCCGGCCCATGCCCGTCCCGCCGCCGCTCCGCGCCGGCGAGTTCCGCTCGCTCGTGTCCGACGGCAAGGACCGCAAGAAGATTCTCAACCGCATCAAGGACAACGTGAGGGTCACGCCATGAGCGCACGCACCAACCGATCATGCGCGTTCACGCTTATCGAGATCCTCGTGGTCGTCGGCATCGTCGCGCTGCTCGTCGCCATCGTGCTCGGCGTCGGGCCGAAGGTGATCGGCGGGCAGCAGAAGTCCGTCACGCAGGCCACGCTCCGCGCGCTCGACGGCATGCTCGACGAGTTCCTCGAGACCCAGGGCGGCGCCCTCCCCGCGTTCGACACGGCGGACTACGCCGGCGCCCCCGGCGAGGACCTCAAAACCCCCGGCGACGAGCGACTCAAGACCATCGACACCAACGGCGACGCCGGTTACAGCGAGTACCCGCGCAACGGCGACCCCAGGTACCCCCGCTTCCCCGACGCGGCGGTGTTCATCCGAGCCGCGCGCGGCTGCTGCGAGGTCGCCGACAACATCCTCGCGCAGCTGCCCCCCAGCCAGGTCCGCGCCACCGTCATGCCCGACGACCAGCAGACCACCACGCGCGACGAGGCCGACCCCAGCCCCTCCGTTCTCGACGCCTGGGGATCGAAGAACGACTGGGAAGCCCCCTTCGTCTTCTTCGACGCCAAGCCCTTGCTGTTCGTGCACCCCAAGAACCTGCTCGCGCAGGCCATGTACGGCAAGTGCATCAACAACCGCGCGTACTTCGTCTCCGCCGGGGCCGACCGGCTCTACGGCACGACGAGCGAACTCACGACCGACGGGCGGCGCGACGGCGCCGACGAGATCGTAAAGAAGGCCATCGCCGCGCTCGGCGACAACGTGTACTCCTACCCGCCCGGCCCGGCCGACATCGACCCGACGTCCGATTTCAACAGGAACAAGCGGTGACCGGCCACACGCCCACAACCCGAGGCCGCGGCGCGTTCACGCTTGTCGAGCTGCTGATCGTGGTGTCGATCATCGCGGTGGCGCTGGCTGCGGTGCTGCCCGCGTTCAGCCGCATCATCGAGTCGAACAACTACGCGGGCGCGGTGAACGCGGTGAGCGCGACGCTGGCCCGCGCCGGCAGCGCGGGGCGCGAGGGGGGCGTCGTCTTCCTGTTCGACCCGCACACCAGGCGCACGACGCTGCAGCAGGTCGAGGTCTGGAACCCGGACGCGGCGCTGTTCGACCCCACCGCGCAGAGCGGCGCCCTGGCGACACGCATCCCGGCGGTGGCGTTCCGGCCGGTGCCCGGCTCGGCGCCGGTCCTGCTGCCGCAGGGCACGGGCGTCTACGGCCTCTCGTTCGCGCACGACGACCCGCAGGGCAACGCGCAGTACAACCAGACCCCGGCGTGGCGCCACTGGTTCGACCAGGAGTCGATCTTCTCGCAGAGCGCCCAAGCCTCGGGGCGCATGCTGGTGAACTCGTGGCTCTTCCCGCGCAGCCACGTGCAGTTCTTCATCCAGAACTACAACCCGGCGGTCACGACCGACCCCAACCGCCCCTCGATCAATCCCTTCACGCAGGCCGGCGCCGATCCCAACTACTTCCAGTTCGCCGAGACCTTCATCGTGCGATTCAACGCGCGCGGCGAGATGATCGGCTCGGGCTCGCTGCTCGGCGGCGTGCGAGACGCGTACCTCGAGTTCCCCGGCCTTCCCGCGGCGGACCTGCCCCCCGGCCAGAGCCTCCAGCCCGGCGACGAGCGCGACGACCTTTTCGACCCCGGAACGTACTACCCCGGCTCGAACCAGTACCCCCCGGTGTTCAACCCCGAGGTGCAACTGCGCACGGTGGACCAGATCGCCATCGTCGACATGGACCGCCTCGCGGCGGCGTCGGGCGTGCGCGAGCCCTGGTTCGTGCGCTCGTCCGTGCCCGGCCAGCCGACAACGCCGACCGACAAGACCGCGTACCGCTTCGACCCGCAGCGGTCGGAGGAGAAGATCTGGCAGATCAACCGCTGGATCGACGACAACGCGCAGGTGATCGGCTTCGGCCGGTACGCCGGACAGGTGGTGAAGCGATGAGCCCCCTTTCGATCAGGCCGCGATCTCGCGTCCGCGCGTTCACGCTGCTCGAGGTGATGATGGCCACGATCATCATCGGGCTGGGCGTGCTCGGGCTGTCGGCGCTGTTCGCGGGCGCCGCCAAGCAGCAGATCGACACTGCGCGCCTGGGCGACGCGGTGAAGATCAGCCAGTCGATCGAGCGTCAGCTGCGCGGGCGCGTGGGCACGGTCTCGACCGGCTTCTCTGGCCCCCCGGGCGCCACGCAGCCGACGGGGCTGACGAACATCCGCGTCGGGCAGTACGAGATGACGGACTCGGGGCGCGGGCTGGACGTGCCGCTGGTCGAGACCGTCTGGTACCCGCTCTCGGCGTACGCGCCGCGCGTCAACCAGCCGCGCTGGCCCGCGCACACCCTCGCGCTCGACCAGGCGAACAACCTGAGCCTCGAGGACCCGCTCTCGCTGTTCTTCGTGGTGGACGGGCCGGCCGAGGTCGGGCTGTACGAGAACCGTCTCGACGGCGTCGCGCAGCCCCCGCGCCCGACGTACACCGGCGGCGTGGCGCTCATGGCGCCGCCCGCGGGGTTCCGCGTCATTGACTACATCCGCGCCGCCGCCGGGCAGAACGCCGCGGCGTTCACGGCCGGGCCGACCGGGCGCGACATCGTGCGCCTGCCGCACGGCAGGATCGCGCCGGGTTCGCTGCGCATCCGCGTCGAGATCGCGCGCCAGACGTACGACGTGACGCAGAGCCAGTTCCGGGGCGTGGTGGCCTCGCGCCGCACGGTGTTCTTCGACGACGCGCCGTATTCAAGCGAGGCGGACGACGACAACCTCCCCGGCCCCGTGCAGATGTTCCTGGGCACGCACCCGCTCGCGCAGGTCAACGGCCAGGAGGGGCTCGTCTCCTCCGACGGCCTCGCGTTCCTCCAGATGAACCGGCTTCTCGACCCGCCCGACAACCCCTCGGTCCCGCTCGCGCCGACCTCGGGCGTGATCGAGCGCTTCGTGCTGCCGCTGGCCGGCGACGAGTGGGTCGAGCGCATCGTGGTGGAGCGGTACGCGTACCGCACCGATCGATTGCTGACGCTCGACGAGCGCGTGCAGACCAGCGCCGACGGCAAGTACGCCACGGGCGCCGCCGTCCTCCTCCAGCGCGCCCGCGACGGGCAGCGCCGGGTGGGCGTGCTGGCGTACGGCGCCGAGCCCCTGGGCGGGCCGTTCCTCACCGGTCGCCAGCCGCGGTTCATCCCGCCCGAGTCGGGCGACGGCAACGCGGAAGAGCGCCTGCTGCAGCGTGTGCGCCTGCGCCTCGAGTTCGAGGCGGCCACGGGCCAGGTGTTCGTGGTGCACCAGAGCCCGCCCTCGCCGCCGGCGTTCGCGCTGGATCGTGGCGACATCTTCCTGATCATGGGCGACCCGACGGACGAGGGTTCGATCGGCACGCAGTCCGGCTTCCCCGGCGCCGACGGCTTCGTGCGCGTGGTCCGCAACGAGATCCGCACGCAGCCGACGAACGAGCACCGCAGTTATCTCGACAGCGTGCCGCGCAGCGCGGGTCGGGCGATGGTCTCGGGCGACACGAGCCCGCAGGCGGCGCCGATCTCGCGGAACGTGGAGGCGTGGGCGCTGCGCGGGATCGTGGAGAGCCTGGAGGACTACGTGCCCCGTCCGAACGCGACCAGCGTGCGGGTGAAGTGGAAGATCACGCCCCTGGAGGGGCGCGTGCTGGGGGGGGAG
>CAYVSR010000243.1:0-3626 GCA_964453125.1 uncultured Phycisphaeraceae bacterium
GCGCTCAGTCTGCTGCGATGGGGTCAGTCGCTCGATGTGCCGCCGCCCCGCGCGCTCGATTGCGATGTTCACGGCGCGCATCGCAAGGGCTCGGACGATGAGCGCCGCCGCGACGACGATGGCCGTGTCACGGATGCGCGCCGCGAGCACTTCCGCGGTGAAGTACCACCCCATGAGGGCCATGACCGCCAGCGCCGCGAACGCGAGGACGGTCAGGGCGTGGATCACCGCGAGCGCCTTGCGGCCCGCGATGCGCCGGCCGTCGGCGAGCGCGGCGCGGACCATCCGCCCGCCCGGGCGCGCGGCGAGCGCCAGGAACACGCCGACGGAGAGCATGAGGGCCACGAACGCGAGGCGGGCGAGCACGCGCGTCTCGGCGTCTTCCGCCAGCGCGTCGCCGAACCCCAGCACGCCCAGCAGCGAGCCGAACAGCGGCACGAACCACGCGAGGCTCCGGCGCGCGGCGGCGGCGGACGCCGGGCGCCAGTGCAGCAGCGCCTCCCCGACGCCGCCTCGCGCGGCGAGTGAGATCAGGAACGCCCCGGCGAACACCGCGCCCGCGGCCTGCGCGAGCCCGGCGCCGATCGCCGTGGCCAGGCGACCCGCCCCTTCCGACGCGAGCCCCGACACCACGCGCGAAGCCGCCCAGAGCAGGCCGGGAAAGAACGCCGCGCGCAGCGCCGCCAGCACGAGCCCCTCCACCGCATGCCACGCGCTCTCGCGCCCCGGCGTGGCCGCGTGCAGCAGCACGTAACGCAGCCGGCGCCCGGCCCAGAAGCGCGCCAGCGCGAGGCCGACCACGGCGCCGAGCATCGGGCCGGTGACGCCCACCCAGCCCACGAGCACCAGGGCCTTGAGCAGCGCGAACCAGCGGTCGGGGTCGGCGAGCGTCTGACCAAAGCGCACGAGCCCGCGGGCCTGAGCCCGACCGATCGGCGGGTCGGAGCGCACCCAGAACACGCGCTCGTTGATGAACTTCGAGAGCGCGTCGGACCGGGCGCCGAGCGCCGCCTGCTGCGCCGCGAGTTCCTGAAGGCGCGCGATCAGCCCCGCCTCGCCCCCAAGGGTGTCGGTGAGCGCCGCGGCCATGGCGTCGAGGCGGAGCGAGAGGCCGAGCGCCTCGCCGAGCGTGGCGTCGTCCGGGTCGGGAAGGGCGAGGTTGTCGCGGAGGAACGCGCGGAGGCGCTCGCGCTCGAGGGGGATGCGCCCGCGCGACTCCTGGAGTTCGAACAGTCGGTCATCGAGGCGCGTGGCCTCGCGCGTCGCGGCGCGCGCGGAGGCGCGGAGATCGGCGGGGTTGGGGAGACCGGCTTTCGCGCGCCGCAGCGCCGCGCCGATCTGCAGACCGCTCGCCCCCTCCGCGGCCTTCTCCCGGACTTCCGTGTCGAGCGCCTCCACCCGCGCCAGGCGCGTGCGAAGATCCGACAGCAGCGCCTCCACGCCCGCGGCACGCGCGGCGGCGTCGCGCTCCTCCCCCTCGAGGTCGGCGAGGCGATCGACCAGCGGTGTCAGCGCCGGCGCGACCGGGCGCTCGGGCGCCGGCTCGGACGCAGCGACCTCCGCCGGCGCGGGGGCGCCGCCCTGCGCGACCGCGGCCGCGGGCGCAAGCAGCGCGCCGAGGATCGCGACGAAGATGGCGTGTGGCGTGGCTCGCATCGGCTTCGAGTGTTCCCGGCGCGTGATGGTACCCGCCGGCGCGCCGGCTCGGGGGCGTACACTCGGCGCCATGGCAGGGCGTGAGTTCATCTTCACGCGCGACGGCGTGCGCCGCCTCGACGGCGCGGCGCGCGACGAATTCGCCATCCCGACCATCGTGCTCATGGAGAACGCGGCGTTCGCGCTGGAGCGCGCCTGCCTGGCCGAACTCGCCGCGATGGCGCCACAGGACGCGCGGGCGCCGGGGGCGCTGATCCTCTGCGGCCCGGGCAACAACGGCGGCGACGGCCTCGCCCTTGCCCGGCGCCTGCACAATGCGGGCGTGCGCGTCTGCGTCGCGCTCGCGCACCCGCCCGAGCGCGCGAAGGGCGATGCGCGCACGAACCTTGAGATCGTCCGGCGCATGGGGCTTGCTCTCGAGACCGTCCCGCCCGTGAGCCCCGGCGCGTCGCTCGACGCGATGTGCGTCCGCCTTGGCGGCCCGACACTGCTCGTCGACGCGCTGCTCGGCACCGGCGCCGACCGCGCGCCCGAGGCGCCCATCGACGCCATGATCGCCTGGCTCAACGGCCGGCGCGCCGCGCACGGGTCGGCCCGAGTCGTCGCTGTTGACATCCCCTCCGGGCTCGACTGCGACACCGGCGCTCCCCTCGCCGGCGCCGGCGCGGTGCTCGCCGACCTGACGGTCACGCTCGCCGGGATGAAAGCCGGGTTCCGAAACCCCGCGTCGCGCCCGTTCACCGGGCGCATCGTGGTGGGCGACATCGGGGCGCCGCGCGAACTGCTCGGGCGGTTCGCGCTGCCGGGCGACGACGCCCGCTAGGGCTGCAGTCGGGTCGATCGCCACGGTCCGCCGCGAAACACCTGACAACCGGCGTCAACGCCGGACGTCAGATCGCGCGCCCACTCGCCCCGGTCGTGGATGCGCCCGGGCTGGCCGATCCACAGCTCCACGCGCTCCGCCCACACGGCGTAGCCCCCCCAGTGCGCGGGCCGCGGCACGCGGACGTCCGTCTCGCCGTCCAGCGGCACGCCCAGACGCAGCGATTCGAGCGCCAGTTTCTCAAGCAACGCCTCGCGCGACGCGATGGGCCTGCTCTGCTCGCTCGCCCAGGCGCCGACCCGCGCCATCACCCAACGCGACGCGAAATACTCGTCCGACTCCGCGTCCGATACGAGCGTGACAGGGCCCTCCACGCGCGCCTGCAGGCTCAGCGCCTCCCACCAGAAGACCAGCGAAGCCCACGGGTTGGCGGCCAGGTCGCGCCCCTTTTTCGACTGCCGATTCGTGAAGAAGACGATCCGCCCGGCGCCCGCGTCGATGCCCTTGGCGAGCACGACGCGCGCCGAGGGGCGGCCGCGAACGTCCGCCGTGGCGAGGGTGACGGCGTTGGGGTGCTCCGCGACCTTGCGCGCCTCAGCCTCGGCGAGCCACTCGCGCAGGAGCGCCATCGGCTCGGCGGGGAGCGGCTCGGGGAGCAGGCGATCCGGCGTGAACTGGGGGGCGCGGTCCGTCGTGGCCATCGGTAGAGACGATACGCGGACGGCGGCCGGCGCGAACCCTGTGGAGCGACTGTCGGCGGCGCCGGGTCCGCCCCGCCCCCGCCTAGTGTTGCATGCCATGGCCGGCGCCGACACGAACGGATTCGACACCGCTGCCCGACGCCCCCGCGCCGGGCGCAGCGACCGCCCCGCGCTCGACCGCGGCGCCGTCGAGCGGCTCTTCAGCCAGTCCATGCCGCACTCGATCGAGGCGGAGATGGCGCTGCTGGGCTCGCTGCTGCTCGACCCGACGGTCACGGCGGACATCATCACGCTGATCCCGAACTCCTCGCCGTTCTACTCCGAGCAGCACGCCGCGATCTTCGACGGCCTGCTCTCGCTGTACGAGCGCCACCAGCAGGGCGACCTGCTGCAACTCATGGACGTGCTTCGCGACCGCGGCGCGCTCGAGCAGGTGGGCGGGTCGG
>CAYVSR010000243.1:3636-5066 GCA_964453125.1 uncultured Phycisphaeraceae bacterium
CTCGTCAGCCTGGCCGAGCAGGTCCCCAGCGCCGCCAACGCCCCCCACTACGCGCAGATCGTGGCCGAGAAATATCGGCTGCGCCGCCTGATCGACGCGGCGGGCGAGACGATCTACGAGGCGTTCCACCACGCCGAGAACGGGCCCGAGGGCGCCCGGGGCGTGCTCGACGCCGCCGAACGACGCATCTTCGAGATCGCCGAGCAGTCCGACCCGTCGGACGCCGCGGCGCTGGGAGACCTGCTCCAGAAGACCATCGACATGCTCGAGGAGTCGGAGGGGCGGTCGATCACCGGCCTCTCGACGGGCTTCTACGACCTCGACCACCTGACGGGCGGGTTGCAGCCGGGCGAACTGATCATCCTGGCGGCGCGCCCCTCCATGGGAAAGACCGCGCTCGCGCTGAACCTCGCCGAGCAGATCGCCTTCCGTGGGCGCCACCCGCAGGACAAGGCGCCCGTCCTGCTGTTCAGCATGGAAATGTCGAAGCAGGCGGTGTCGCAGCGCTTCCTCTCCGCGTACTCGGGGGTGGACTCGCACCTGATGCGCTCGAACCGGCTGGGGGGCGAGCACTACAAGCGGCTCATCGAGGCGGCGGGCGGGCTGAGCGAGGCGCCGCTGTACGTGGACGACACGCCGGTGCTGTCCGTCATGCAGCTCCGCGCCCGGGCGCGCCGCCTCAAGGCGCGCCACGACATCTCCTGCGTGATCGTCGACTACCTCCAGCTCATGTCCGCCCCCGCTTCGGCGCGCGAGTCGCGCCAGGTGGAAGTGTCGGCGATCTCCCGCGGCATCAAGGCCCTTGCGCGCGAGCTGAGCGTGCCCGTGGTCTGCCTCTCGCAGCTCAACCGCGCCGCGGAATCGCGCGAGGGGCACAGGCCGCGCATGTCGGACCTGCGCGAGTCGGGCTCGATCGAGCAGGACGCGGACGTGATCATGCTCCTGCACCGCGAGGAGTACTTCCACATCGGCGATGACCAGTGGTTCCAGGACAACCCCGAGAGCGTGGGGCTGGCCGAACTGATCATCGCCAAGCAGCGCAACGGGCCCACGGGCATGGTGAAGCTGACCTGGAACGCGGACACGACGCGGTTTTACAACCACACCGACGCCTCGCCCCCGAAATCGCACGAGGTGCGACAGGAGCGGGCGCCGGCCCCGCGCCCATCGTCGGGGGGCCAGGCCGCCTCCGGCGCGCACGGCGCGGCGGGCGCCGCGGCGATCGAGTCCCGCCCCTTCACTCCCGCGCGCGACCAGGCGCCGACCCTTGAGCGCCGCCCGACCGGCCCCGTCGCCGACTTCCGCGACGGCGGCGGCCCCGACCCGGCCGACACCGAGGACGCGCCCTTCGAAGACGACACCGGGGGATTGCCGTTCTGAGAATTCACCACAGAGACACAGAGGCACAGAGAGATCGAAGAGGGGAACAT
>CAYVSR010000244.1:0-5063 GCA_964453125.1 uncultured Phycisphaeraceae bacterium
GTGCTCCTCGGCTCGCTCGCCGTCGGGGCGTTGACGGGCGTCGCGCTGCTGACGGTGTGGCTCGGCCTCGCGCTCACGTACCTGGGCCTCGCGCTGCTCGGCGCGCTCGTCGCCGGGCCGCTGCTGATGATCGACTCGACGCGCCGGCTGGGCGAGATGGCCGCCGGGGCGCTCGTGCTGACCGCCGCGTTCAGCGCCGTGTCGCAGGGCATCCGCCTCGCGCTGTCGCGCCCCACGCCGGTGTTTGCGGTGGCGCGCAACGTGCTCGCCGAGGCGGTGCGCGTCAAGATCAGCCTGATCTTCATCGTGCTGCTGGTCTTCTTCCTCGCCGGACTGCCCTTCTTTCTCGACGCGGGCCAGCCGCTGCGCTACCGCGTGCAGCTCTTCCTGCAGTACGGCACGGCGGGCACGTTCTGGACGCTGGCGCTGCTCACCGTCTTCTTCGCCATCTCGACCGTGGCGTTCGAGCAGCGCGACAAGATCATCTGGCAGACGATGACCAAGCCCGTCGCCCCGTGGCAGTACCTCACGGGCAAGTGGCTCGGCGTCGTGGCGCTCAACACCTCGCTGCTCGCCGTCGCCGCTGCGGGCGTGTTCCTGTTCACTCAGCGCCTCCGCCTCGAGCCCGCGCGCGGCGAGGTCCGGGCGTACGTGGCGCTCGACGGCAGCCGCGCCGCGACCGACGACCGGCGCATCCTCGAATCGCAGGTGCTCACCGCGCGCATCGCCACAGGGATCGCCCCGCCCAAGATCGACCAGGCCGCGTTCGACCAGCTCGTCGAGGACGAGATCCAGGCCACCGCGATCGGCATCGCCGGGCGCGCGAAGGAGGTCTCACGCATCACCGTTCGCGAGCGCCTGCTCGGCGAGGCGTACCTCCAGCACCGCACGATCGAGCCCGGCGCCTCGCGCGAGTACGTCTTCACCGGCCTCGGCGCCGAGCGCACCAGCGCCAGGCCCATCTCCGTCCGGTTCAAGATCAACTCCGGCGCGGACAACCCCAGCAACCTGCTCCGCGTCACGTTCCTCGTCGCCGGCCAGTACGCCGTGCAGCGCGAGGCCGTGCTCAACACCGCGCAGGTCTTCGACCTTCCCGACGACGCCGTGCCCCCCGGCGTGCCCGACCGCGCCCGCGTCCTGCGCGACGTCCGCGCGGCGTGCATCGGCGAGGACGGCTCGCTGTCCCTCCAGGTCTGGAACGGCGACCCGATCCGAGGCACGGTCAATCCGCGCCCGATCTCCTTCCCGCCCGACGGGCTCGAGGTCCTCTTCACCGCCGGCACGTACGAGGCCAACTTCCTCCGCGTCGCGGTGATCCTGTGGCTGAAGCTCGCGTTGCTCGCCGCCGTCGCGGTCGCGGCGTCCACGTTCCTGTCGTTCCCCGTCGCGTGCCTGGTGACGATGGGCTTCCTGTTCATCGCCGAGACGTCTGGCTACCTCAGCGAGTCGCTGAAGTACTACGACCCCGTGGGCGACACCGGCACGAATTACTTCATTCTCGCCGTGCGGGTCGTCGCGGTGCCCGTCTCGCTGCTGTTTGAGTGGTACTCGCGGATGCGCCCCGCGTCCGACCTCACCGACGGGCGCCTCGTGCCCTGGTCCACCCTCGGGCAGGCGCTGGCGCTGCTCGGCCTGTGCGCGGGCGGCGCGCTGCTGGTGGGCGTGATGATCTTCCGCAAGCGTGAGCTGGCGACGTACTCAGGAAAGTGAACGCGTGCGATCCGACACCCGCATCCAGCTGATCGCTCTCGCCCTGGCGCTGCTCGCGCTCGTGGGGTCGTCGCTGGTCACCACCGCGGTGTCGGCCGAGGCCGGTCGCGCCCAGCTCGGTTACGCCGATCGCGCGGAGGACTCCGACCCCCCCGAGGTCGCCGTGGGCATCGCGCTGGGCGCGTTCCGCGGGCTGTTCGTGAACCTGCTGTGGCTCCGCGCGGAGAAGCTCAAGCAGGAGGGCAAGTTCTTCGAATCGATGGAATTGGCCAAGACCATCACGCGCCTCCAGCCGCGCTTCCCGCGGGTGTGGTCGTTCCAGGCGTGGAACATGGCGTACAACATCTCGGTCGCCACCAAGACGCCGCAGGAGCGCTGGCAGTGGGTCAAGGCGGGGATCGACCTGCTTCGCAAGGAGGGCATCCCGAAGAACCCGAACGACACGCTGATCCACAAGGAACTGGCGTGGATCTTCAACCACAAGATCCAGGCGTACGCCGACGACGCCAACTGGTACTACAAGCAGCGCGTCGCCGAGGAGTGGACCATCGCGCTGGGCAAGCCCCCGCCGCGCGACGGCACGCGAGAGCAGTCCACCGTCTCGTACGCCCTGTGGCTCGAGGCCATCGCCGACGCGCCCGACACGCTGGACGACGCGATCGCGCGCGTCCCCGCGGTGGCCACGCTCGTCGAGCGCATCAAGACCGAGGCCCGCCTGCCGCTCGACGACAAGCTCCTCAAAGCCTTCGAGATCGAGCTCTCGCACCGCGAGTCGTGGGCCGCGAGCGCCGGGCTCGTCTCGCTCAACGACGCGTGGAACAACCCCGCGCTCTCCGCCCTGCTCGACGACGAGTCCCTGCGCCCCGCGTGGCTCGCCCTCATCGGCCACCTGCGCAAGCGCCTGATCATCGACGAGTACCACATGGAGCTCCCGCGGATGATCCGCTACACGAAAAAGTGCGGGCCGCTCGACTGGCGACACCCGTCCACCCACGCCATGTACTGGGCGCTCCGCGGCGTCGAGCTCGGCCAGGAGCGGCGCAACGCCGAGGACTTCGACCTCACCAACACCGACCGCATCGTCCTCCAGGCCGCGCAGGAACTCGCACGCTGGGGGGACCTCTCCTACGACATCCTCGCCGACGACTCCTATGTCCAGCTCCCCTCCGCCGACTTCATGCCGCTCTACGGCATGCTGCTCAAGATGGAGTTGCGCCAGCGCGCGCGCTTCTTCGAGCAGGAGCACCGCCCCGGCACGCTCTACGGCATGGGGTACGAGAACTTTCTGCGCGACGCCGTGCGGTTCTTCTACCGCTCGGGCGACAAGGAGAAGTCGCGCGAGTATTTCGAGGAACTCAAGACCTACACCGGCTTCGACATGAACCGCAAGCCGGACCTCGAGGAGAGCCTGTCCAAGTCGCTCGACGAGTTCGTGATCGAAGACGTCCAGGCGCGCATCGACTCGCCCTACGTCGCCATCGCCGAGTTCGACGGCGCACTGCAGTCCGCGTTCATGGCGCTCGTGCGCGGGAACCGCAAGTCGTTCGACGACCAGACGTCGTACGCCAAGAGCGTCCACAACGCGTACATGACCATGCAGCTGCGCCGCACCACCACCGCCGGCAAGGACCGCGAGCGCGCCGAACTCTTCGACCGCAACTTCGAGTTCGCCGTCGCCGACTCGTTCGCGGGCATGATCACCCGGCGCCGATTCGGCCTGTACGACGCGGCGATCGCCTACCGGCGCTCGCCGCTGTGGCTCCAGCAGCCGGCGTACGAACGCCTGCTGCGCGCCGCCGGCCAGCAGTTCAAGACCGACGCCGACAAGGCGGACTTCGACCGCTGGTACCCCGTCCCCGAGAACTACCCGGAATACCTTGCGCGCGTCGAACAGATGAAGCGCGAGGAGGACGACCGCGTGCGCAAGGGCCAGGTCGAGGTCGAGCAGCGCTGACGGCGCGGCGCCGCCGGCCGCGCGCCGATCACCCGCCGGACGGAGCGCCCGTGCGGCAGTAGCACGACGCCGTCACCGGCGCATCGGCGAGCGCCTGGGCGCGTTCCAGCCGACGGCGCACCTCCGCCGCGTCCGCCGCCGAATTCCCGGCGCGCGCGAGCGCCTCGCTCAGCCCGTGCAGCGCCCACACGGTGTCCGGGTGGCGATCGAGGTCCTCGCGATACACCTCCGCCGCCTCGTTCACGCGCCCCTGCTCGAGCAGTAGCGCGCCCAGCGCGTGGCGGGCCGGCTGCATCCAGCCCCAGGGCTCGTCGTAGTTCAGCGCGTCGTCGAGGCGCACCGCCTCGCGCAGCCGCTCGAACGCCGCCTCGTGGCGCCCCTCGCGGTACATCACCTCGCCCTCGAGCATCGCCGACGCGATCGCGAGCACGTCCCGCGACGTGTTGTTGAACATGATGCTCGACGTTGGAACAAGCGCCCGCGCCGCCTCGAACGCCTCGCGCTCGCGCCGCGCGTCCTCCACCCGCCCCGTCGCCGCCAGCGCCACGCCCCGCGCGTACCGCCAGACCGCCGTGGTCATCGGCAGGCGCGCGTCGGGCGCGGGCTCGGCGAGGATCTCTTCCCACATGCCGAAGCGAACCATCGCATGCAGCGGCGTGGCGACGAAGCCGTCAAGTTCATCCACCCGTGCGATCACCAGTTCGGCGGGCACGGTCTGCACCAGGTCTTCCGCCGCGCGCAGCGCCAGCGCCCGCTTCCCGCTGAGCATCGCGGCGTACACGATGAAGTGGTGGTTGTGCGCCCGGTACAGCGTGTAGAAGTTGTTCGGCCCGCGCAGCGCGAGGCATTTCGTGTCCGCGTCCACCGCGCGCTGGTTGGCCGCGATGCACTCCTCGTACCGACCAAGCAGCACGTCGATGTGCGAGGGCATGTGCACGAGGTGGCCCGAGTCCGGCACGGATTGTCGCAGCGCATCCGCCGCGGGCAGCGCCCGCCCCGGGTTCGGCGACGCCTCCGTCGCGTGGATGTAGAAGTGGCACAGCGCCGGGTGGCGCGGCGCGACCGCGAGGCCACCCTCCAGAACCCGCAGGATCTCCGGCGTGCCCTCCTCCGGCTCGCCCGATTTGCTCCACTGCTTCCACGGGCGAAGGTCCATCATCGACTCCGCGAACAGCGCCGCCACGTCCGGGTCGTTCGGGTGCGCCGCGTACACCGTGCGCATCGCGTCCGCGTACGCCCGGTCGAGCGGCGCGCGGTCCGATGGCGCCGGCCACGCGTAGCGGGCGCCCAGCGCGTCGATCAGGTCTCGCTCCCAGCCCGACGCCGGCGCGAGGCGTCGCGCCCGGCGCGCCCCGGCGTACGCCGGGCGCGACGCCGCGCGGCTCAACACCGGGGTGGG
>CAYVSR010000245.1:0-5047 GCA_964453125.1 uncultured Phycisphaeraceae bacterium
TGGGGGGCTTGGCGGGGGCGGGGGTGGTGTGGGCCCGGCGCGCCCGGGGGTGTTGGGCCCGCAGCCCTGGCACCGGGCGGGGGTGGGGGGCGGGGTGGGGGGGCTCGCGGCGTCGCTGCGCCTGGCCGAGGCGGGCTCGCGCACGCTGCTGCTCGAGACGCGCAAGAAACTGGGCGGGCGGGCGACCTCGTTCACCGACGTGCGCACGGGCGAGACGCTCGACAATTGCCAGCACGTCGCGATGGGGTGCTGCGTCAACTATCTCGACCTGTGCGAGCGGCTTGGCGTGGCTGACAAACTGGTGTGGACGCGCGAGATCCACTGGGTCGAGGCGGGAGGGCGCGTGAGCACGATGCGCCCCGGGCTGTTCCCGGCGCCGGGGCACTTCAGCGAGTCGATGCTCTCGGCGAGGTTCTTGACGCTGGGTGAGAAGGTCGCGATCGGGCGGGCGATGCTGGCGATGCTGCGAGCGCGCGCGCCCGCGGGGACGTTCGGGGCTTGGCTTCGGGCGCACGGGCAGGGCGCGGGGGCGATGGAGAAGTTCTGGTCGCCCATCGTGGTGAGCGCGTGCAACATCGGCGTGGACAGGGTGGACGCGGGGCTGGCGATCAAGGTGTTCCGCGATGGGTTCCTTGCGACGGCGAGGAGCGCCGACATTGGCGTGGCGGGGGCGCCGCTGGTGGAGTTGTACGACCCGGCGGAGGTGGTGATCGGGGGCGCCGGTGGCGAGGTGCGCCTAGGCGTGAGCGTGGATAGGCTCGACGCGGGTTCGGTGACGACGGGCGATGGCGAGACGATCCGCGCGGGTCGGGTGATCTGCGCGGCGCCGCCGGAGCGGGCGGCGAAGATCGTCGATCCGTCGCTGTTCGCGTCGGACCCGCGCTTCGCGCCGCTCGCGGAGATCGAGCACAGCCCGATCCTCGGGGTGCACCTGGCGTTCGACCGCGAGGTGACGGCGTTGCCTCACGCGACGCTGGTGGGAAGGCGGACGCAGTGGGTGTTCAACAAGGGCAGGCAACGAGGCGCCGAGGCATCAAGGCATCGAGGCGAAGAGGGCCAGCGGCTGCACGCGGTGATCAGCGGGGCGGACGAGTGGATGGAGCTGAGCGAGGAGCAGATCGGGGCGCGCGTGCTCGAGGACATCCGGGCGTGCTTCCCGCGCGCGTTCGAGGGGCGCGGGCTCGACGGGCAGGGGCAGGCCAGCCTCGTGCGAGTGCGCGCGGTCAAAGAGAAGCGGGCGACCTTCGCGGCCACGCCGGAGACGGAGGCGAGGCGGCCCAAGGCTGTCGGGCCGTCGGGCGTGATCCTCGCCGGCGACTACACCGATGTGGGATGGCCGGCGACGATGGAGGGCGCGGTGCGCAGCGGGTACCTCGCCGCGGCGGCGGCGCTGGGGAAGGACGAGGCGTGGGCGTTGCGGCCCGATCTGCGCCCGGCCACACTCGTGCGGGCGCTCTCTCGCGCGGGCGCGTGAAACGAAAGAGCCCCGAGAGGGCTCGGGGCTCCGGGTGGGTTCTCGGTTGTCGGCGACCGGCGGTCAGGCCTTGGCGGGCGTGGCGACAGCGTGCTTCTTCGCGGTGGCCACCAGCGTGTCGAACGCGCTGGGGTCGTGGATGGCGATCTCGCTGAGCATCTTGCGGTTGAGCAGGATGCCGGCGAACTTCAAGCCGTTCATGAACAGGCTGTAGCGGGTGGCGCGCATGCGGCAGGCGGCGGTGATGCGCGTGATCCAGAGGCGCCGGTAGTCGCGCTTGCGACGACGGCGGTCGCGCCAGGCGAAGCGGCCGGCGCGCATCTTGGCGACCTTGGCCTGCTGGAAGTGCCGGCTCTTGGTGCCGAAGTAACCGCGGGCCTCGCGGATGACCCGCTTGTGCTGACGCTTGCGGGCCGAGCCCTTGCGAACGCGTGGCATTCGATCGATCTCCAACTGTCCCGCGGCCGACTCGGCGCTCCGAGGCGCGGTCGCGGGGGTGTCTGACGGGGCAGCGGCTTGTCGTCGCTGGCTTGGGTCCCGGCAGGCGATTCGAGGACCGTGTGTTCGTCGCGGGCCCGGCCCCGGTCTTCGGAGGGCCGGCCGCGTGTTCGTTCGTGTCTTACTTCGCCATGCGCGCGGCCTTCTGGTCCGCCGCGTACTGCTGGCGACGGGTCAGGGGCTTGGCGGGCGCGGCGGCGAGCGCGGCGCTGGCGGCCTTCTTCTCGGCCTTCATCGCCTTGCTCTCCTCGGGCGTCGGGCTGCGGCGCAGCGCGGCGCGGGGCTGGTTGCGCCCGCGCAGGCGACGGAACAGCATGAGTTCCAGGCGCTTGGCTTCGCCGGTGGTCATGTACCGGCCGAGGCGGAACTGGCGGATGCGGCTGCCCGGCTTGTCCGAGCGAAGGTGCTTGCCGCCGGTTCGCTTGTGCTTGATGAGCCCCGTCTTCGTCACGCGGATGCGCTTGAGGAGGCCCTTATGGGTCTTGTTCTTCGGCATGGGTTGCTCGTGATCGCCCACCAGCCCCTTGACGCCGCCCGGGCGAGACATCGCCGGGAGGGTCGGGAATTGGGAGGGGGAGGATAGCCGAAGGCCAGGGCGCCATCAACCGCGGAAAAGGCGGGCTCAGGGGCCGACGAAGGCGTCGTCCTGTGCCGCGGGCCGTTCGACGCCCCGGAGGGAGGGGCGTGCGGCGGATTCCTGGGGTCTGGGGAGCCAGATGTTGTCGCCGTTGGGCAGCACGGGGGAGACGAGAAGGGGCGCCGAGCCGTCGGAAATGAGGACGTTCTGGCCGCGCCCCCGGTGCATGACCGAGCGGGCGAAGGGGTCGATGGGCTCGCCGCGCCGGGCGCGATCGATGACGGGGGAGCGGTCGGCGAGGACGATGGTGCGGATGCGCCCGCTCCAGACCAGGGGGCTGGGGGGCGGCAGTTGGTAGGAGTAAGAGACTTCCTCGGGGTTGCGCCAATCGGTGTGCGCGTCGACGTCGAGGTCGGGGTTGGCGGCGCTGTTGCCGGGGCAGGTGAGTTCGCTCAGGCGCACGTACTTCTCGCGCACGAGCGTGAAGAGATTCGCGGAGTGCGAGCGCTCGGCGCCGACGTTCCACCACGCGCCGTTCGACTCGGCGCCCGAATAGCCCGCGGTGTGCATGGGCAGGCGGCCGCCATGGTCGTTGGCGTACGTGGCGAAGCCCATGCCGGAACTCTGGAGGTTCGCCGCGCACGCCTGGATGCGACCTTCCTGTCGCCAGCGGTTGGCGGTGGGGAAGATCACGCCGAAGGTCAGCACGAGCATCGCGGCGATGGAGATGAGGTCCGCGAGGCGGAATCGCGAGGGGCGGGCGGCGGCACCGATGGTCTCGGGGTCGAGGCGACCGAGCGTCGACGAGCGATCGACCTCGCGCTGCACGCGGGCGAGCGTGGCCTCGACGAGCGCGGCTCGTGAGCCGGGCGAGCGTGCGCCGGCGACGGGATCGGCGAGGCCGGTGAGCGCCGCGGCGACCTTGCGGGCGCGGGGCGCGTGGCGGGCGGGTGTTTCTTCGGGGTCCCAGCCGGCGGCCATGAGCGCGTCGACCGCGGCGGCGTCGTCAGGAGAGAGGGCGATGTCGGCCTCGATGGACCGCGCCGCGTCGCGCAGCACGCGCGCCACGGTGATGTCGGTGAGGAGGCGGGCGTCGGCGGGGGTGCGGGCGGCGCCCGCGGGTTCGAGGCGGGCGAGCAGGCCGGCGATGCGAGAGACTCGCGCCGCGCTGTCGGGCTCGGCCCCCCGTGCCGCCCGCCCCGCATCGAAGCCCGCGTCGACAAGAGCGTCGAGCGCGGCGGCATCGGCGGGGCAGAGCGGCGTCGGGTTCGGAAGAGGACCTTGCATCACAACTGGGATCGAACCGGACTCGAACGGAACAGAAGGAAGGAGAACTGGTTCTGCAGGCGTGGTACGAGGCGCCCCCGGCGCGGGTTCGGACGGCCGGGCGGAAGTTCGATCATCGGCCCGAACCGTCGGCCGCGGGCCGGTTTGCGGACGTCGGCCCGCCGTTGGCCGGCGGCGACGGGGGCGGCGGGGCGCCGGGGCCGATGCGGGCGATGGCGTCGGGGTTCGGTGATTTGGCGGGACGGGCGCCGGGGGGCTCGTCGCCGAGCGACGCCGCGAGAGCGGACCACTTCTTGGCGAAGGACGCGACCGCGGCGTGCAGGCGGCTCTTCACGGTGCCCAGCGGGATGCCGAGGTTGTCCGCGATGGATTGGTACGAGAGGCGCTGGAAGTACGCGAGGAGCAGGACCTCGCGCAGGTGGTCGGGGAGCGCATCGACGGCGCGCTGCACCAGACGATCGCGCTCGCGGTCGTCGAGCGCGGCGCCGGGGGCCTCGACGTCGACTTCCATCAGGTCCAAAAACGTTCGACCCCCGCCGTCCTCGCCCGAGGAGTCAACGGGGGCCGACAGGTCCACCACGGGCCTGCGGTTGTGCTTACGAAGGTGATCCCGCCCCTTGTTCGCCGCGATCGTGAATAACCACGGCTTGAACCGGCGCTCGACATCGAACGAGTCGGCGGAGAGGTGCACCTGCAGGAACGCCTCCTGGAAGACGTCCTCCGCGGCGGCGGTGTCGCCCATGAAACGGACAAGGAAGCGGAGCAGCGCGTCCTGATGTCGCTCGATGAGCGCGCGGAAGGCGCCCGTCTCGCCCTCGCGATAGGCCAGCAGCAGGGCTTCGTCTGTTCGCTCCGGCAACCGTGGGTTCCAGTGGGTTGTCCTGTGCTCTCCAAACATCGGCGCGGCGGCGCCCCGACTGACAATAGAGACGTCGCGGGACGGAGGCGGGTTCGGTTCGGGAGGGCAATCGGGGAGGTTTCGTGCCTGCTAGCATCCGCCCCAATGCCCGTCCCAGTTTCCCAGATGTGGACCGTCGCGACGTACGTGCTCCGTCAGCGCCTGTCCGGCAACAAGCGGTACCCGCTCGTGCTCATGCTCGAGCCGCTGTTCCGCTGCAACCTTGCCTGCGCGGGGTGCGGCAAGATCCAGTACCCCGCGCACGTGCTCAAGCAGCACCTCTCGCCCGAGGAGTGCTTCAAGGCGACGGAGG
>CAYVSR010000246.1:0-5046 GCA_964453125.1 uncultured Phycisphaeraceae bacterium
AGCACGCCCAGGGTCTTCTCCTGCTCGTCGCCGCTGAAGAGGAAGGCGCCGGCGCGGTCGCGGGCCTGCTGCTCGCTCCACTCGCGCCCGGGGTTCTCCTTCTGCACGATCTTCTGGAGGTGACGGAACACGGGCAGGGCCATGTCCACGCCCTCGTGCGTCTGGCGGTAGTAGCCGACGATGACGTTCGATCCCAGTTTCACCGAGCCCGAGTCGGCCTTGAGGTCGCCCAGCAGGCAGCGCACCAGCGTGGTCTTGCCGGCGCCGTTGGGCCCGATGATCCCCCACCGCTCGCCCCGGTTGATGGTGACGTCGAGGTCCTTGAACAGCACGCGCGGCGAGCCGTCGGGGTTTGTGTACGTCTTCGAGAGCCCGCGCACCGCGGCGACCACGTCGCCGCTGCGCGGCGCCTTGGGCAGTTCGAGTCGCAGCGTCGCCAGTTCCATCGGGCGCTCGAGCGTGCTCTGCTCCTTCTCGCGGTCGAGGCGGGACTCGCGCCCCTTGGCCTGCTTGGCGCGCTGGCCGGCCTTGTAGCGCCGGATGTACGCCTCTTCGGCGCGGAACTTGTCCTGCTGCTTCTCGTACGCGCGCATCTGCGTCAGGCGGCGCTGCCCGCGGATCTCGCGGAACGCGGTGTACGAGCCGGGGTAGTCGATCAGGCGGCCCTGCTCGACCTCCACGATGCGCGTCACCACGTTCTCGAGGAGGCGCCTGTCGTGCGTCACGATGAGCACGGCGCCGGCGAACTCGCGCAGCAGGAAGTCCTCGAGCCAGAGGCGCCCGACGATGTCGAGGTGGTTCGTGGGCTCGTCGAGCAGCAGCAGGTCGGGGGATTCGAGCAGCAGGCGCGCGAGGGCCAGACGCCCCTTCTGCCCGCCCGAAAGGCTCGAGACGCTCAGGCCGAACTCGGCGTCGGTGAGGCCGACGCCATGCAGCGTGGCCTCGATGCGGTGGTCGATGGCGTGGCCGCCGAGGGC
This sequence comes from uncultured Phycisphaeraceae bacterium, assembly GCA_964453125.1. Classification (GTDB taxonomy): domain Bacteria; phylum Planctomycetota; class Phycisphaerae; order Phycisphaerales; family UBA1924; genus CAYVSR01. Next base: position 978 of record CAYVSR010000246.1, read on the forward strand.
CTCGGCGCGCCGCTCGAGGTCGGCGTGGCGCTTGAGCAGGCGGTCGGTCTCGGCGGCGCCGGCGGGCGTAGCGGAGTCGAGATCGGCCATCTGGTCGAAGAGGCCGTGCATCTCGGCGTGGAGACGGTGCAGTTCCTCAAACGCGCCCTCGGCCTCGCCGCGGACGGTCTCGGCGGGGTCGAGGTTGGGGTCCTGATGGAGATAGCCGACGCGCCTGCCGCGGGCGAGGCCGGTGTCGCCCTCGTCGGCGGGCAGGAGGCCGGCGAGGATCTTCATGAGGGTGGACTTGCCCTGCCCGTTGCGCCCGACGAGGCCGACGCGCTCGCCTGCTTCAAGGGAGAGCGAGACGCCCTCGAGGATGACGTCGACGCCGAAGTTCTTGCGGATGTTGGTTGCGGCGAGGAGGGGCATGCGGGGGGCGGATGATAGAAGCGCGGGCGATCGCCCACGGTGCGGCTTGTGTGTGGTGGATCCGGTGTGTCAATCCGCGGCGGCGCCCGGGACTCGGTTCAGCGCCGCTGCTCGCGCAGCGTCTCGCGCCAGCGCCCGTGAACGCCCGACTGCATGCGCTCGAGGAACTCGCAGAGTTCGAGCACGGGGGGCGGCTGGGCGCTGTCGGCGCGGAGGCGGGCGATGACGCCCTGCACGCTCAGCGCCGAGGCGTCGCGCGTGCCGGTCTCGGACGATTCTTCTGACGCGTACCCGTTGTGCGAGGCGTGGCCGTTGGCGCCGGCGGCGTTGTTCGCGGCCCGTCGTGTCGAGCGCGGGCGGAAGAGGGCCTTGAACGCGGCACGGAGGGCGTCGACGTCGCGGCTCTCCCAGCCGCGCCGGGTGAGCGCGACGGAGTTCACCTTGCGCGGCTCGGCCGGGTGGCCCTCGACGACGAGGAAGGGGGGCACGTCCTTGCTGATGCGCGCCAGCCCGCCCACGAACGCGAGCTTGCCGATGGTGGCGAAGTGGTGCACGGCGGCGGCGCCGGCGAGGGTCGCGCCGGACTCGACGTGCACGTGGCCGCCGAGCATCACGCCGTTGGCGAGGATGACGTGGTCTTCGATGGAGCAGTCGTGGGCGACGTGGGCGCCGACCATGATGAGGTTGTCGGAGCCGACGCGGGTGACGCCGCCCCCGACGCCCGTGCCGCGGTGCAGCGTGGCGTGCTCGCGGATCACATTCCTATCGCCGACTTCGAGCGTGGTGTCCTCGCCGCGGAACTTGAGGTCCTGCGGGTCGTGGCCGACGGCGGCGAATGAGTGGATGCGGTTGTCGGCGCCGATGGTGGTGTTGGAGTGAACGACCACGTGGGGCGCGAGGCTGGTGCGGGCGCCGATGCGGACGTTCGGGCCGACGACGCAGTACGGGCCGACGCGCGCGGACTGGTCGATCTGGGCGGAGGAGTGGATGACCGCGGTGGGGTGCACGCCGGGGGCGTCGTCCCACACCCAGGCGGAGTTGGACGCGTCGTCCATCAGTCGCTCGACGGAGCGCGGGCCGACGGGCGCGGCGCGCCGGGGCGACTGGGCGCCGGGCTGTCGGGTGAAGGCGCTCATCGGGCGGGCTCCGCGTCGACCATCATGAACTTGACCCGGGCCTCGGCGACGAGGCGACCATCCACCCGCGCCTTGCACTGCACGTCGCCGAACCGCTCGCTGGCCTTGATGACTTCGGTTTCCATGACGAGCTGGTCGCCGGGGACGACGGGCTTGCGCAGCTTGACGCGGTCCATGCTGAGCAGGACCGCGATCTTACCCGTGCGCTCGAGCTTCTGGCTGAGCATCAGGCCGGCCAGCTGGGACATCGCCTCCACGATGAGGACTCCCGGCATGATCGGCGAGCCGGGGTAGTGCCCCTGAAAGAAGGGCTCGTTGATCGTGACGTTCTTGATGCCCACCGCGCGACGGTCCTGGTCGATCTCGATCACCCGGTCCACCAGCGCCATCGGGAACCGGTGCGGCAGCAGGCGGAGGACGTCGCGGCAGTCCATCGCTGGGGCGCGCGTGGCGCCCTCGGCCGGGCCGGCGCCCGCGGGGCGGCGGCGCGTGCCCTCCGTGCGCCGGGCCTGCTCGACCAACGCCCGCGCCATGCGGTGGTTGAGCGCGTGGCCGGAGCGTGACGCGTAGATCCGCCCCTGGATCGGCCGGCCCACCAGCGCGAGGTCGCCCAGCAGGTCGAGCAGCTTGTGACGCACCGGCTCGTCGTCGAAGCGATAGGCGTTGTCCACCGGGCCGTCCTCGCCGATCACCAGCATCTCGCGAGGCGTGACGTGGGCGAACAGCCCCCGGGCGCGGAGGGCCTGGGCCTCGGCCAGCAGGGCGAACGACCGCGCCGGGGCGATCTGGCGCGCGAAGGGGGCGTCGGTCACGCGGGTGTGCGCGAGCGCGCTGCCGTTGGTCCCCGGGGCGTGGCGGTGCGCCGGGCCCACTGGCTCGAGTTCCTCGCGGCGGAGCGTGAACGCCGTGAACTGGCGCTCGAGCGTCGCGCCCAGGCCGTAGTCGAGGTCGTACGCGAGTTCGAGCGAGGGCGACTCGTTGGGCACGGCGAAGATCACGGCCTCGCCGCCGTCGGGCAGGCCCGAGGGCGAGCGCACGGTCACGGGCTCGGTGACGATGAGCGGGCGGCGCGCCGCCTCGAGGTCGGCGATGCCCGCGCGGTCGATGGCCTCGACGAAGGGCAGCGACGAGCCGTCGCCGATAGGGAGTTCGCCCGCGTCCACGTCGATCAGCGCGTTGTCGACGCCCAGGCCCGCCAGCGCGGAGAGCAGGTGCTCGACCGTCTCGACCACGGCCTGCGGCTGATCGGTCGCTGCGCCTGGCTCGTCGCTGCCCACGGCGGGGCCGGGCGCACGGAGCGCGGTGCGGCGCGGACGGTCGACGATGAAGTCGACGCGCGCGGGGATCGAGGGCGAGCCGGGCAGGTCGGTGCGCCGGAAGACAACGCCGTGATCCGCCGGCGCCGGGCGGAGCGTGACGGTGACCGGCTGCCCGGAAAACAGCCCGACGCCCCGGATCGACGCTTCGGCGGCGAGGGTTCGCTGGTTGTGCTCGGGGGCTGGGGGGCGGTCGGCCATCGGGGGGGCATTATTGCCCGGATTCCCGGAGGACGCGCCGGAGCCTCTGGAGGACCTCCGGGAGCTGGCGCTGCGAGGCGACGAGCCGCATGGTCACGCGGACTGGCGCCGCGGGATACCCGACCCAATCCTCGCCCGGCGGGATGTCGTGCATGACACCCGAACGAGCGCCTACCTTGGCGCCGGCCCCGATGGTGATGTTGTCGGCGACGGCGACCCCGCCGGCGAGCACGACGCCGTCGCCCAGCGTGACGGATCCAGAGAGCCCGCACGTGCCGCAGATGATGCAGTGTCGCCCGATGCGGCAGTTGTGGCCGACCTGGACGAGATTGTCGATCTTGGAGCCTTCGCCGACGGTGGTGGGGCCGAACTTGCCTCGGTCGATGTTGGCGTTGGCGCCGATCTCGACGTCGTCGCCGATCTCGACGTTGCCCGCATGCGGGATCTTGAGGAGCCCGCGCCCGTCGGGAGATGGGCGGTAGCCGAAGCCGTCGGCGCCGATGACGGCGTTGGGGTGGATGCGGACGCGCGCGCCGAGGGTGCAGCGGTCTTCGACGACGACACCGGGGCGGAGTTCGCAGTCGGCGCCCACGCGGACATCGGCGCCAAGCGTGACGTTGGCGAGGATGGCGGTGCGCGGGCCGACGGTGGTGCGCGGGCCGATGCACGCGCCGGGGCCGACGCTGGCGGTGGGGTCGACGCGCGCGGTGGGATCGATGGACGCGGTGGGGCTGACGCCGGCGTGGCGGTGCGAGGGCGGGGTGAGGGCCTCGAGGATCTGGATGAGCGCGCGGTCCGCGTCCTCCACGATCAGCAGGGCGCGCCCGGGGCTGGGGGAGACGGGCAGGCCGCGAGAGACGATGGCGGCGCCGGCGGAGGACTCGGCCCAGTCGGCGGCGTACTTGGCGTCACGGATGAACGAGAGGGTGGACGCGTCGGCGCGGTCGAGGGCATCGAGGCGGGTGATGCGGAGGTCGGCGGGACCGACGAGTTCGGCGCGGAGGC
>CAYVSR010000247.1:0-5040 GCA_964453125.1 uncultured Phycisphaeraceae bacterium
CCATGGGTCGAGTTCTTCGGGCAGGTGGGCAAGTACGACTTTCGAGACGAGGTCAACGACGAGGTCCTCGGTCATCTGTTCGAGAAGTCGGTCACCGAGATCGAGAAGATCAAGCTCGGAGGCCTCGTTCTCGACGAAGACGAGGACCCATCAAAGGGGGCCGGTGGCGCGAAGAGCAAGAAAGCACGCGGCGGGCTCTCGGCCATGCCCAAGAGCGCCCAGCGCAAGCGCTTCGGCATCTACTACACGCCGCCCGCGTTCACTGGCCTGATCGTCGATCGCACGCTCGGGGCGATCATCAAGGAACGGTTCGCGCACGCCGCGAAGGCGAACAAGGTGCGTGAAGACCGGATCGAGAGCGCTTCGCCCGAAGCGCAGAAGTCCTACTGGCGCGCCTGCCTCGATCAACTCCGGACCATCAAGGTCTGCGATCCCGCCTGCGGTTCGGGCGCGTTCCTCATTCGCGCGTACGAGGAACTCGAGGACGCCTACCAGACGGCGCTGGGCAACCTCGTGCACCTGGGCGAGAAGTCCGCCGAGCGCGAACTCAAGGGCGTCGGCGAAACCATCCTGCGCGAGAACCTCTACGGCGTGGACCTCTCACCGGAAGCGGTCGAGATCACGCAACTGGCGCTCTGGATCCGGTCCGCCGTCAAAGGGCGAAAGCTTCAGGACATCTCGAAGAACATTGTCTGCGGCAACAGCCTCGTGAGCGACGCGGCGGTGGACCCGCTCGCGTTCGACTGGCGCACGAGATTCAAGGAAGTGTTCGGCCGCCCCGGCGGCGCGGCGGGGTTCGACTGCGTCATCGGCAACCCGCCGTGGGAGCGGATGAAGGTGCAGGAACGGGAGTTCTTCGCGTACCCGAGACCGGACATCGCGCAGGCGGTGAACGCGGCCGAGCGTCGGCGCCTGGTCGCGGCGCTGGAGAAGAAGAGCCCTGACCTGTTCGCTCGGTATACGGAGGCGAAGGGCCGAGCAGAGCGAGCCTTGGACTACGCCCGGAAGTCCGGGTTATACCCGCTCACGGGCAAGGGAGACGTGAACCTCTACACGCTCTTCGCTGAACTGGCGCGTTCGATTGTGGCGCCGGGCGGCATCGTCGGCTTGCTCACCCCATCGGGGATCGCCACCGACGACACGACCAAGGAGTTCTTCGCGACACTGACGGAATCGAAGACGCTCCAAGCGCTCTACGACTTCGAGAACAAGAACGGGGTATTCCCCGACGTTCACAAATCGTTCAAGTTTTGCGCGATCGTGTTCGGTGGCACTGGGCGCACGGTCGACGCATCCGAGTTCGTGTTCTTTGCACGCGAGCTGCGCGACCTCGGTAAGAAGGACAAGCGGATCGCCCTGGCTGCGGCAGACCTGAAACTGTTCAACCCGAACACGCGGACGTGTCCGATCTTCCGCACTAAGCGCGACGCGGACATCACGAAGGTGATCTACCAACGAGTGCCCGTGCTCGTGGACGAGCATCGAAAGACGGGAGGTAATCCATGGGGTGTGAAGTTCGTTCGCATGCTCGACCAGACGAACGATGCGGAGTCGTTCCTTGAGCCGGCGGCGCTGAAGAAAGACGGCTGGAAACTCGACGGCGCTGTGTGGAAGAAGGGCAAGAAGCGGGCGCTGCCTCTCTATGAGGCCAAGATGGTCCAGGCGTACGACCACCGGGCGGCGAGCGTGATCGTTGAAGCAGAGAATTGGGTGCGCCAAGGGCAGAAGGGCGAGACGACGCTCGTGCAGCATCAGAACCCCGAGTTCGTGACGCTCCCGAGGTGGTGGGTGGAGGAGGAGAAGGTTATCGAGCAGGTGGGCAAGCCATCATCCGGATTCATCGCCTACAAGGACATCACGAGCTCGACCAACCAGAGGACGATGATCGCGGCGTTTCTGCCGTGGGCGGGTGTCGTCAACTCGGCGCCGCTGATTCTGACGGGTGAGGGCGTTTCCATTCGGCAGCAGTGCTGCCTGCTCGCCAATCTCAACTCGTTCGCGCTGGACTACACCGCGCGCCAGAAGGTTGGAAGCGTTCATCTCAACTTCTTCATCGTCGAGCAATTGCCCGTGCTTCCGCCGGACGCGTACGCGGAGAAGCGTCCGTGGACCGGGCGTCAGACTCTCGAGAAGTGGATCTCGGACAGGGTATTGAAACTCACCTGCACGGCGGAGGACATGCGTCCGCTAGCGGAGGCCGCGGGGTTTGAAGAGGGCGTCCACAAGTGGAACCCGCGCGAGCGGGCCACGCTGCTCGCGGAGTTGGATGCCGCGTACTTCCATCTCTACGGCGTCGATCAGGATGACCTGGAGTACGTGCTGTCCACCTTCCAGGCGGCGCGAGAGCAGGAAGACGAGTCGGGCGGGTTGTTCGATCCGGGCGATCTCGTGCTGAAGGCGTACGACGCGATGGCCGAGCAGTGAATCCGCGCGGGCTGAAGCCCGCGGCTCTGAGTCGGTTGGTGCGCGGATTTCGGCGCAAGAGATCGGTCGAGGCTTGGTAGATGGGGTAGCGATGCAGAAGCCCTCTCCTTGCCTCTCCCGTCGGAGCGACGGGAGAGGTAGCGGGAGCGCGGGCTCGCGCATCAATCTTTCGGCTTCGCGCCTCGGTGGCCCAGTAGGCGGTCGAGGCGCAGGAACATCAGGGCGCCGGCGATGGAGCCGAGCATGAGCACGGAGACGGCCGCCGGGCCGCGGCTGCGACGAGCCAATCCGAAAAACTCTGTAGCGGCTGACTGGGGCGTCTGGTACGCTCCCCGCGCTCGCGCAGTGGAGGAGCATTCTCTCAGGAGATCGGCCGTCGCACACGCGGCCGAGAGTCAAGTTGATAAGGACACCGCCACCCGTCGTCCCTGCGGCGACGCTGCTCACGAGGTGAGGGCAATCGCCGTGCCCTGTGCTGGCGCGGCCGGGTTCGGGCGTCCTTGTCGGAAATGGAGTCAAGCATGCGAACTCGGGTCATGATTCTTGCGGGGCTGAGCGGAGCGACGATCGCGGCCGCGGCGGGGGCTCGCCCCTTCGTGGTTCGATCGGCAGCCGGCGCCGCGGCGGCGGACATCCAGAGCACGGTCGACCAGTTCCGCGTCGACATCAGCGCCGGCGGCGGGAACAACGGGGTGGCCGGCGGGCCGTTCGTCATCGGGCGTCGTGAGATCAACTGGGACGCCGCGGGGCTGGACGCGTTCCAATCGCCCGCGCTCATGCCGGCGGACTTCTTCAATAACAACTCGAAACGGGGCGCGTCGTTCAGCACCCCGGGCACGGGGTTCCTGGTGAGCCAGCGCGTGCCAATGGACCCGGCCAACGCCCGCTTCGGCGACATCAGCGCGCCGTACGCGTCGGCGTTCCAGACGTTCAGCCCCAACCGGCTGTTCGCGGCGCAGGGCAGCACGATCACCGACACCACGTTCTTTGTTCCGAATGAACCCGGCGCCAGCGCCAATATCAACGGATTCGGCGTCGTGTTCACGGACGTGGATCTCGCGAACAGCGCCCGGATCGAGCTCTACGACTTCCATAACGTGCTGATGGCGAGCGCAGCCGCAGACACGTTCAACAACGGGCTGTCATTCATCGGCGTCGCGTTCACCGGCGGTGAGCGCGTCTTCCGGGTCCGGATCATCGCGGGCAACACCGTGCTGGGCGGGACAGACGACCCGCAGGACCTCCAAGACGTCGTCGTCATGGACGACTTCATCTACTCCGAGCCGATCGTGCTGCCCTCCCCGGGCGCGAGTCTCCTCGCCGCGTTCGCGGTCGGCGCGCGCTGCCGGCGCCGGCGCTGAGCGAGCGCCCTTCCAACGTGATCGACACCCCCGCAGGCGGCCGCGCACGGCCGCCTGCTTTTTTTTGCGCCTCAGCGCGACGGGAATCGATGGCGAAGCGCACAGCGAGCGCGATCGGCGCGTCGACGCGATCGGAGACGGCGCTGGTCAGTCCTTCGGCTTCGCGCCGTGGTGGCCGAGTTGCCGGTCGAGGCGGAGGAACATGAGCGCTCCGGCGATGGAGCCCACCATCAGCACGAAAAAGGTGGCCGTGCCCAGCGCGGGGATGTGGATCGACGCGCCGGGGAAGCGGAGGCCGCTCACGGCGGCGGACGGCGTGCCGGCGCTGGGCGTGTTCGATGCGAAGAGCGTGAACGCGGGGATGGCGAGGGAGCCGGAGTAGAGGAGGGCGCCGAGGAAGGGGGCGATGGCGCCGCGGACGCCGGTGAGGGTGACGTGGATGCCCATGTAGAGCGTGGCGAGGTCGCGGCGTGCGAAGTCGTGGTGGCCGAGGTCCCACGCGAGCATGCCGCCGGCATAGGCGACGCCGAGGACGAAGCGCGAGGCGTAGAGGGTGGGGAGAGAGTCGAGATAGAAGCCGGCGCCCATGAGGAGGTTGGCGAGCACGAAGACCCAGGAGTGGAAGACGCGGAAGCGGACGATGTGCATGCGGTCGAGGAGGCGGGCCCAGAGCGGGATGGTGACGATGGGGACGAGGAGGGGGATGATCTGGGTGAGCAGCAGCGTCTGCGTGTAGTGATCGCGCGAGGGGTCGCGGGCGTTGAGAAAGGCGTCGAGCGCGAGGATGAAGACGGGGATGCCGGCGAGGTTGGGGAGGCCGAGCATGAACTGCGCGCCCATGAAGGAGCGGTAGGCCTTGTCGTCGCGGAGGAGGCGGAGCATGTCGCGTGCGCCGCCGCCGGAGCGGGAGTATTCGGCGTCGGGGTCGAGTTCGGCGCGGCGTTGTGCGGGCCCGCCGCGCCAGCGCACGCGGGAGAAGAAGTACACGCCGCAGAGGCCGAGGAGCGCGGAGAGGAGATAGACGGCGCGGAAGGAAAGGATGGCTGAGGAGTTGCGCGGTGTGTGCGCTTCGGTGCGTGGTGCGGTCGCTGAGATGGGTGCGCTGCTGGTATTGAGCGCGCTGCTGGCGTTCGGTGCGTTGCTGGTGTCGGGGGCGGTGCCCCCGACTGCCCCCCCAGGAAGCGCGCTGGCGGGCGCGGGGAATTGTTCGAGCCCGGCATCGGCGCCGCCGGCCAGCGCGGCGGCGATCGGCTCG
>CAYVSR010000248.1:0-2452 GCA_964453125.1 uncultured Phycisphaeraceae bacterium
GCCAGCCCGCTGGTCGCGTCCGTCTCGCTGGACAACCCCGGCGCGCCCGAGCTCGACAACCACCGCATCTCGCTGGGCCTCACCACCGGCTTCTGGGCCAACGGGATCGACGGCGGCGTGCACGACGTCGGCGTGCTCGACACCGGCGTGCAGCAGAACCATCCCTCGCTCTCCTCGCACTCGTTCGTCTCGAACATGGGCGTCAGCGACACCGACACCCACGGCACGGGCATGGCCGGCATCCTCGCCTCCACTTCCGCGCAGTTCCCCGGCATGGCCTTCGGCTGCGATCAGATCGTCGTCGCCCTCGCCGGCAACGACACGACCTCGATGAACGGGATGAACTTCATCGCCACCTCGGGCATCCCTGAGAACGTCAACTATTCGTTCGGCAACGGCACGGCGAACGCCTCCGACTACGCGAACATCGACCGCTTCTTTGACGGCGTGATCAGCACGTTCGGCTACATGGTGTCCAAGTCCACCGGCAACGGCGGGTTCGGGACGGGCACGCCAACGATCACGCACCCCGCGCCGGCGTACAACCTGCTCGCCTCCGCGAACATGGACGACTTCAACACGACGGCGCGCACGGACGACCGCATCACGTCATCGTCGTCGCGCGGGCCCACCGTCGCGGGGCGCAAGAAGCCGGACATCACCTCGCCCGGCAACAACACGATGTCCACCCATCCCGGCGGCGGGTTCGCGAACATCGGCGGCACCAGCAGCGCCTCGCCGCACACCGGCGGCGGCTTCGTGCTGCTCTGGGACATGGGCGCCACCGACACCAAGGCCGGCAAGGCCGTGCTGCTGAACACCACCGACGCCATGAACGACAACAACACCTCGTCCACGGCGGACGACGTGCCCGTCGACGGGTCGTTTTGGAACCGGCGCTACGGCTGGGGCTACATGAATCTGGGTCAGGCGTACATCCACGGGCTCGATTTCTTCCTCGCCAGCGTGCCGCCCGCGCCCGAGACCGCCGACTACCGCCTCTACGCCGGCCCGATGTTCACGACCGAGCGAGCGACGCTCGTGTGGGAGCGCCACGTCGCCTACAACGGCGCCGCCACGCCGACGCAGGTCGACTCGCTCAGCGATCTCGACCTCCGCGCGTACCGCGAGACGGACAACGCGCTGCTGGCGTCGTCCGCGTCGTCGATCGACAACGTGGAGCAGCTGGACGTGGACTCGGACGAGTCGTCGGTGGTGCTCAAGGTCGAGGCGTTCGGCACGTTCGACCCGGACATCACGAGCGAGGAGTTCGCGCTGGCCACGCAGGAAGGGTTTGTCGCGAAGACCGGGCCGGTGTTCACCACGGGCTTCGCGCACGCGCCGACGGTCGCGCCGGGCGCGCCGTTCGTCGTGACGCTCAACGTCTCGAACGTGGGTGACCTCGACGCGCATTCCGTCGTGGCGACGATCTCCGGCGCCCCGGTCGTGGGCGGGTCGAACCCGGCGAACCTGGGCGTCATCGCGAACGGGGGCGCCCCGGGTGTCGTGCAGTGGACGCTCCAGGCGCCGCTGATCGCCGGGCCGTTCGTGGTCAGCGTGTCGCTGGTCAGCGACTCGTACGCCGAGTTGTTCAGCGGCGCCGGGCAGACGACGGTGATGGTCGGCGCCGGGTGCCCGGGCGACGCCAACGGCGACGGCGTGGTGAACTTCGCCGACCTGAACCTCGTGCTGGCGAACTTCGGGCAGTCGGGCGCGGGCATTCCAGGCGACGTGAACGGCGACGGCGCCGTGAACTTCGCGGATCTGAACATCGTGCTCGCAAACTTCGGTAGTCAGTGCCGCTGAGAAGTTTCGTGCAGGCAGGCCGGCGTGGCGGGCTCCGAGGGGATTTCGCGCGCGAACATGAGGGCTCTCCCATGCTCCGTTCACCCGGCGCGCGTGTCGCGCGAGTCTAGTTGGACGAGCGCCGCCCGCGGGGCGGCTCGTCCGGATGATTCGAGCGGTCGGAGGAGATCCCCCATGATGATGCGAACGACAAGCCTCGTCGGTGTGGCGTGCGGATGCGCGGTGGTCGGCGCGGCGCTCGCGCGTCCGCTCGCGGCGCTCAGCGCGGTCGGGTGGGGCGGCTCGTTCGACAGCCCCGTGTGCATGACCGCTGATCCGCTCGACCCGTCCACGATGTACGTGGTGGAGAAGGCGGGCGTGGTGCGCATCGTCAAGAACGGCGTGCAGCAGGCGCAGGCCTTCGCGAACCTGGGCGCCGGCGGGGCGAGCATCGTGGAGTCGTCGGGCGGCGAGCAGGGGCTGCTGGGCATGGCGTTCTCGCCGAACTTCGCGAGCGATCGGCGCGTGTACTTCAACTTCACGAGCAACGGCGCCGCGCCGCCGAACCCGCCGGGCGCCGTGAGCCCGCCGCTGGGGGCGACGGTCATCGCGCTGGCGTTTTTGCTCGCAGCATCTGCGCCTCGATCCGCCGGGAGGTCAGCTATTC
>CAYVSR010000248.1:2462-5025 GCA_964453125.1 uncultured Phycisphaeraceae bacterium
CACGGTTCCCGTTCCCGCCGGCGCAAATCCCGCGAGCGTCAGCCTCGCGACGCGATTCGATCTGTCGTTCGGGTATGACGAGGGCACGGTTGGCGAGCGCTGGATCGACCGGGCCCTCACGGTGCACAACGGCGGCACGATCAACTTCGGGCCCGACGGGTTCCTGTACATCGGCATGGGCGACGGCGGCGACTGGGCGACCTCGCAGGACCCGCTCTCGCTGCTGGGCAAGATCCTCCGCATCGACCCGGGCGTCGCGAGCGCGGACGCGATCGGCTACCGCATCCCGGCGAGCAACCCCTTCCTACCCGCGAACCTGCCGCCGGCGCTCGCGGGGTTCGACGCCCGGCCGCAAATCTGGGCGTTCGGCGTTCGCAACCCGTGGAAGCACTCGTTCGATGACTACGGCCACGGGCGCACCGGCGCGTACATCATCGCCGACGTGGGCAGCGGCGACGAAGAAGAGCTGGACTTCCAGGCGCCGGGCGCGGGCGGGCACAACTACGGCTGGCCGCGTTTCGAGGGCAGCATTCTTCAGCAGCCGGGCGTCGAACTGGCGTACGACGTCTCGGGCACGAGCCACCGCTACGTCGCGCCGACGCATACCTACTCGCACGCCGTGGGCGTCTCGATCTCGGGCGGCTACACGTACCGGGGCCAAGCGATGTGCTCGTACAAGGGGCGCTACTTCTTCGCCGACTTCGACGGGCGCGTGTGGTCGGCGCGCCTGACCGGATCGGGCGTGACCGACGTGATCGAGCACGTGGCGCTCGAGGGCTCGCTCACCGTCGGGTTCGGGCGCGACCGCGCGGGCGAGCTGTACATCATCCGGCTGTCGGGCATCGACAAGATCGTGAGCGACGACGAGCCCCTCGGCGGTGATGCGGACGGCGACCGCGACGTGGATTTCGCGGACCTCAACACCGTGCTGTCGCAGTTCGGGACCACCGGCCCCGCGGGCGGTAACGGCTTGGCCGGCGACGTGAACGACGACGGCAGCGTGAGTTTCGCGGACCTGAACACCGTGCTGTCGTACTTCGGACAGGACTGCCTGTAGCGGGCGTGCGCCAGGGTGTACGGGTTCGGTCGTGCCGTCGGTGAAAACGCCGCCCGCGGCGGCCTGCGGGGCTTTGGGTGGCGTTCGGCTACCTCTCCCATCGCTTCGATGGGAGAGGCCAGGAGAGGGCTCCTGCATCGCTTTCCTACCTACTGCGCCTCGTATGTTCTGCGCGTGCCCATTCCTCCTTCGCGACCGGAGTTGAGCGCCGCGATGCGGTCATCTGCGACGGAGCGAATGGTGCGAAGCACGGCGGTCGCGCTCGAGGAAACCGCGCTCGCGGGAAACCGCAGCACGTGCAGCCCTTGGGCGCGCATCTGTGCATCGCGGGCCCGGTCCTCGGCGACGCGCGAGTCGTGCGAAGCGCCGTCGATCTCGACCACGAGCCGTGCCGCGGCGCAGTAGAAATCGGCGATGTATGAACCGAGCGGATGCTGACGCCGGAACTTGAGGCCGCCGAGGCGTCGCGCCCGGAGCGCCTCCCAAAGGACTGCCTCCGGCGGCGACATCGGCCGGCGCAGCTCGACATGTCGCTCAATCGGAACCCGCGGCCGCTGGGAAGGTGATGGGTTGTACCCGGAGCCGGACATGCGGCGAGTTTACCTGTGCGGCGTCGCTGAGGATTCGGGGGTCGCAGAGACAGTTGAGGCGCGGTAGGGGGAGGAGCGATGCAGGAGCCCTCTCCTGGCCTCTCCCGTCGAAGCGACGGGAGAGGTAGGCGGAGCGCTTCGCGAATTAGGCGCCCGCCCCCACACTCACGCTCACCGGCACGAACGTCGGGCGCACCTTTGCCTCGAACTCCGACCAGTACTTGTTCATGATGGTGCGGATGGCCCAGTTGTTGCCGTCGGCGAGGCCGCAGATGGTGGTGCCGGGCATGGCGCCCATGCCTGATGCGATCTCCAGTGCGAGGTCGAGGTCTTTGGTTCGGGCGGCGCCGTCCTCGACTTTGAGCATGAGTTTGTAGAGCCACTGGCCGCCCTCGCGGCAGGGGGTGCACTGGCCGCAGGACTCGTGCTTGAAGAATCGGGCGATGTTGCGCGCGACCATGACCATGTCGGTGTCTTCGTCGAAGACGGTGGGGCAGGCGGTGCCGAGGCCGAGGACGTTGTATTTGCGGCCGATGTCGAAGTCCATCTCGGCGTCGAACTGGTCGGCGCCGAGGATGCCGGTGGAGATGCCGCCGGCGATGGCGCCCTTGAACTTCTTGCCCTTGCGCATGCCGAGGCAGTACTTGTCGACGAGTTGCGAGAGGGGGATGCCGAGCTCGCACTCGTAGACGCCGGGGCGGTTGACGTGGCCGGAGACGCCCATGAGTTTGGTGCCGAAACTCGGCGGCCCGCCGACCGTGCTCGCGACGCCCTGTTTCTTGAACCACTCGGCGCCGTTCTCGAGCATCGTCGGCAGGTGGGCAAGGGTCTCGACGTTGTTGATGATGGTGGGCTTGCCCCAGAGGCCCTTGATGGCGGGGAAGGGGGGCTTGTTGCGTGGCCAGCCGCGCTTGCC
>CAYVSR010000249.1:0-5022 GCA_964453125.1 uncultured Phycisphaeraceae bacterium
TTGTTGTTCCCGCCTTCATTCTCGCCGCCCCCGCCTTCTCCGGGGTCGCCTTCGCCCGTGCCGCCGCTGCCACCACCGGAGCCACCCGCGCAATTCGCGGTGCCGACGCACGACCCGGGCTCGCCGTAGAAAATGCAGCAGCAGTGCGGATATCCGTTGCAGTCGCCGTCCGCGCCGGGGTGTGACGCGATCCAGATGAAGGCGCGCACATCCTGCTGATTCAGCACACCATCGAGGTTCAAGTCGGCGGCCGCAACGTAGCGTGACGAGTTCACGAGGCTCAGCAGCGCGCCCAAATCAGCATCCCGGAGCGCCCCGTCTCCATCGACATCGCCCGCTGGCGCAGCGCGAAGCTCGCTCATGCGTCGCGCCGCCGCTGCCGTCGCCTCAGCCCCCCCCCCCCTTGCGCGAGGTTTCGGCATGCGCGGCGAGACCGTCCGCCCCCGTGCCGAAGTTGCTCAGCACGATGTTGAGGTCGGCGAAGTCCACGTCGCCATCGCCGTCGGCGTCGCCGGGGATGCCGGCGCCGGTCTGGCCGAAGTTGGAGAGGACGAGGTTGAGGTCGGCGAAGTTGACGAGGCCGTCGCCGTTGACGTCGCCGGGGATCGAGTCGCAGACGACGCGGAAGAAGACGACGTCGTCGATGCCCGCCTCGACGCAGGAGTCGCCCGAGGTGTCGTTGGCGCGGAAGCGGATGCGCATCTGGTTGGTCGGGGCGACGAAGTCGCTGACGCGAAACGCGCGGGGCGTCCACTTGCCGGTGTTCTCGGAGACGGTCTCGACCGTCGTCCACGATCCCGCGTTGTTGTTGGAGATCTGGACGAGCAGGGTGTCGGAGGGCTGCCCGCGGTTGGCGCCGAGGTTGTTAGAGAACCAGCGGTAGTACGAGACGTACAGCGTGCCCGAGCCGGAGCCGTCAACGAGCGGCGAGGTGATGGTCGTGATGCCGTTGTCCACGTCCGCGTCGAGCTGGCCGTTCGTCGCGCCGTTGGACGTGATGTAGCAGAACGTGCCCGTGCCGAGGGGGTTGTCGTCCTCGGGCTGCGCGGCGTTCGAGATCGGGTTGAAGCGGCCCCACAGCCCCGCGGTCGCGGTGTCGCCGACGCCGGCGCCGCCGAGCGTCCAGCCCAGGGCGGTCTCGAAGTTGTCGGAGAACACGGTCGTGCGGACTCCGACGGGAGCGCGCAGCGGCGCGGCGGCGCCGCCGGCGGGCAGCGTGGCCGTCTCGCCGCCGAAGGCCTGGCCCTCGAAGTAGTACTCGATCGCGCCGGGCACGCAGCCGGCGTTCGGGAGAGAGCCGGTAAAGGTGTCGGCGCCGGCGGGCGAGAGGGGAGTCGAGGCGAAGGGGCCGGACGAGCCGGTGCGCCAGCGCAGCGCTGCGGGCTGCGCGAGACCGGGTGTTGGGCCGTTGATGGTTGCGGCCTTGACCTGCACGGGCGTCGGGGTGTTGACGCCGACGCTGAGGACGTCGCCCACGGTTCGGGAGAGGCGGACGGGGTTGGTGTTCTTGACCCAGTCGGCGAAGGCCAGAACGCCCGCCCAGTTCTCGGCGTTGGTCGGGGCGATCGCGCTGGTCGGGGGCGTGAACCCGCTCGAACCGGTGCGGACCTCGAGGGTCGTGGGGCGGATGTTGCGAGCGCCGTACGCCCAGTCGCGCACGTTGCCTGAGGCGAGGTAGAGCACGGCGCCGGACGAACCCGGCGGGCAGTAGATGCCGTTGACGCTCTGGATGGCGGCGGCGATGGACGTGCCGAGGGTGTTCATCTCGGCGTGGTCGGGACACGGGTCGTTGGTGTAGCCCCACGGGAAGATGCAGACCTGACCGTTGCTGTGGAAGTCGATGAGGCCGCGGATGTGCGGGCGGGCCGCGATGTAATTGGAAGTGTTGAGCGTCTCGGGCTCGGAGAAGGCGGCCGGGCCGCGGTAGGTCTCGCTGCTGGGCGTGCCGCTCGAGCCCGTGCCGCCCCACTGGAAGCCCCAGTTGCGGTTGAGGTCGACGCCGAAGGAGCCGCCGGTGTTGGGGCGGCGGTTCTTTCGCCAGAGGCGGTCGGGGCCCCAGGTATAGACATAGCCGTCGGGGTTGACGATCGGGACGATGTAGAAGTCGATGGAGTCGACGAGGGACGTCACGGTGGGATCGACGCCGTAGAGGCGGATCAACTGGTCTGCGGCCCACATGTTGGCGGGGAGCACGGCCCACTCGCGGGCGTGCTGGATGGACTCGATCCAGAAGCCGGGCTTGGTGTTGCCCGGGGCGCCGGCGCCGGTGATGCGGACGCCGAAGATCTCGCGTCCTTCGAGGCTGTTGCCCACGGTGAAGCGGGAAGCGATGGCGGGGTTGAGGGCGACGAGGGTGTCGATGTAGGCGCTGGTGGTGGCGTAGTCGCGGTAGGCGGCAAAGTAGGAGACGCCGTCGACGCCGACGGGGGCGGCGCGGTTGATCTCGGCGCGCTCGGCGTCGATCAGAGTCTGGACGTCCTCGAACTCGACGCGGAACTGGATGCCGGACGCCGCGAGGGCGTCGAACTGCGCGGGCGAGACGCGGTAGAGGTTTTCGGCGCCCATCTTGGGTTCGCACGACCACGGATCGTCACTGAACGCCGCCATGCGGTCGAGGTCCGCGCCGGAGTCGATGCGGACCGCGACGACCTTGTGGCCGTCGTACCGCACGCGCTGCTCGGCCGGGGCGGCGAGGGCGCTGGCGCCGGTGAGGAGGAGGGCCGCGGCGAGGAGCGATCGGGTCTGCGTTCGCATCGATGAGGTTCCGAAGGGGTGCTGGTCGGCGTCACGGGGCCCGGGTGCGCGCAGAACGATCGCGCCGGCAAAGTCTACCACGTGAACCGGCGAAACCAACCCAGTTTCACGGTGTTCTCGGGCGTTCCGGGCGGTCGTCGAGGGGGACAAGCGCCACGAACTGCTCGATGGTGAGTTCTTCAGGGCGCTGGTCCGGCGAGACGCCCGCCGGCCAGCCGTCGGGCCGATCCCGGCCGAGGGTGGACCCCACCTGCTTCCGGCGTTGCTGGAAAAGCGTGGCGCACAACCTCCCCAGGCGCTCGGGATCGCCTGTCAGCGGCGATGCTCGGGGGCGTATTGCGATCATCGCGCTGGTCACATCGGGGCGCGGCCAGAAGCAATCGGGAGGGAGCGTTGCGAGGCGCTCGACATCGGCCATCGCGCGGACGATGACGGTGAGACCGCCGTAGTCCTTGGAGCCGGGCTGCGCGCACAGGCGGTCGGCGACTTCTTTCTGGATGGTGACGAACTGGCCGAGGCAGGGTGGGCGGTGAGGCGTCGCGCCGGCGGGGTGGTGCGAGGTGGCGAGCGTCGCCATGACCGGGGTGGCGGCTTGATACGGCAGGTTGGAGACGAGGGTGAAAGGCCGGCCGGCGAGCGCCGTCTCGACCGCCGGGCTGAGCGCGCGCTTGGAGGCGAGGCAGTCGCCGCGGACGAGCGTGAAGCGGCCCTCGCGTGCCGGGCCGGTGAATCGCTCGGCGAGCAGTTCGGCGAGGGCGTTGTCGAGTTCGGCGGCGACGACCTCGCAGCCTCGCGCGAGCAGATCCTCGGTGAGCGCCCCGGCGCCCGGGCCGATCTCGAGCACGAGCGAATCGGCGCCGACGCCGGAAGCGTCGAGCAGGCGGGCGGCGAGATTCTTGTCGATCAGGAAGTTCTGACCGAGCGATTTCTTCGGGCGCAGGCCGCGCTCATCGAGCATCGCGCGAAGTTCGGTCAGGGTGTGCATGGCAGCGCCTGCGCGGTCGGCCCTCGGGTCACCAGTCACCCGCGAGGATGCGGTCGATGGCGAAGGCGACGCCGTCCTCCGCGTTGGTGGGGGCGACGCGGGCGCAGACGTCTTTCGCGGCGCCCACGGCGTTTCCCATGGCGATGCCGAGCGCGGCGCCCTTCAGCATCGCGATGTCGTTCACCTCGTCGCCGATCGCGGCGACCCGGGCCGTGGGGACTGCGCGGGCGTTGGCGAGCCAATCGACGGCCGTCCACTTGCTGACGGCGCTGTCAAAGACCTCGAGGATGTGCAGCGAGTCGTCGCGGGATTCGGCGTCGGCGGCGCTCGGGGTTTGGGCGTCGCTCGGCTTGCTCTGCACGTACCCCAGGTCGCCCGCCCCGGGGATCTTCTCGCCGCTGGGGCCGGGCTTGGACTTGCCCGAGACTGCGGCGAAGTGGTGCATGGTGGTCTCGCTGCGGAACTCGTCCATGATGCGCCGGCCCAAGCGGCGCATGGCGTCGGTCGGCGCCGCAAAGCCGACGCGCACGGTGTGCTCGGGGTGTTCGTCGTCGTCGAGGGAGGAAACGTGGCGGCGCTGGATGCCCATGCGCTCGAACCACCACAGATTGATCGGGTCGAGTTCGCCGGTGTCCACGATGAGGTAGTCGAAGCCCGCGGCGTGGGGGTCTTTCAGAACCATCGTCGCGACGCGCTCCTCAGCGAATCGCTCGACCAGGCGGCGCACGAGCGGGAGACCCATGGGCCAGCGGTGGAGTGTGCGCCCCGAGGCGGCGTCGGCCACCATCGCGCCGCCCGCGACGACGACCGGCGCGAAATCGCAGCCCGGGGGCATGGTGCGGGCCTCGATCGCCTCGATGGCATGACGGCTCTCGATAAGCCCGCGCCCGGTGCAGATGACGACGTCCATCCCCTGGCGGCGGGCCTCGCGGACGGCCCCTGCGTTGCGATCGGAGACCTTGCCGGAGGGGCCGAGGAGCGTGCCGTCGAGGTCCACGGCGAGGATGTCGTACTTCCGAAGCGGCATCTGGCGCAAGGGTAGCAGCGGCTACTCGACGGCCTGGACGCCGGTGATTTCCGGGATGTTGTCCATCAGGTTGCGCTCGATCCCGATGCGGAGCGTCATGGTGGACGAGGGGCAGCCGACGCAGGCGCCGTGGAGGCGGATTCGGACGACGCCCTGGGGTGTGATGTCGAGGAGTTCGACGTCACCGCCGTCGCTTTGGATGGCGGGACGGATCATGTCGAGGATCTGGAGCGCCCTGTCCCGGAGGGGCAGGGCT
>CAYVSR010000250.1:0-4984 GCA_964453125.1 uncultured Phycisphaeraceae bacterium
CGTACGCGTCGAGCGTGGCTCCCGATGGGTCGTACGCGTGCCCGGAGGGGAACGACATGGGGACGTGGCAGCGCATGCAGAAGTACCCCGCGTTCGCCGCGTCCTGGTTCGCGGTGGCCATCTGCGCGAAGAACAGCGGGTCCCGTCCGGCCTGTCCCATCAACGAGCCCGACCACGCGAAGTGCGGCTCGGTCACCGGGTCGAAGTCCGAGTGGCAGCCCGTGCAGCTGGGAGAGGCCCAGATGTTCACCGGGTCCACGTCCCCGATCTGCGTGCCGGAGAGGTGGAAATCCTGGATCGTCAGCGGCACGACAGCCGCGACGCCGACTCCCGCGACCATCACCCCGCCCCACGCGAGCCGCTTCGTCGTCAGCGCCCTTCGCACCTCGCTCAACGCCTGCGCCATGGTTCGCCCTTTCCCCTCGAGGCCTCGGGATGGAGATAACAGATAAGAATATCGGCAAATGAGAATGATGCCACCGCGCTACCGACAAGTCAAGGGTTGAGGCCAGCTGCCGGGCCCTCGCACCCCGCGGCGACGGGCCTGGGATTTGACCTGCAAGCCCCCGGTACAGTGCTGCCATGGCCGGGCTTGGGCACATCGACCTCCTGCGCCTCACCCTCACCCCCGGTCTGGGGCCCGTCCTCATCTCGCGGTGCCTCGAGACCTTCGGCTCCGCCGCCGGCGCCCTCCGCGCCTCCGCGACCGACCTCCGGCGCGTCCGCGGCATCGGCGATGGCAAGGCCGATTCCATCCGTCGCGGCATGGACGACTCCGAGCGCCTCGCCACCGAAGAACTCGAACTCGCCGCGCGCCTGAACGTCTCCCTCGTCGCCATCACCGACGACAACTACCCGCCCCTTCTCCGCCAGATCGCCGACCCGCCGCCGCTGCTCTACGTCCGCGGCATGCTCGACAGCGCCCACGACAAGCACTGCCTCGCCGTCGTCGGCTCGCGCGCCTGCACGCACTACGGCGTCGATCAGACGGAACGCTTCGCCGCGCTGCTCGCCGAGGCGGGCCTCACCATCGTCTCTGGCGGCGCGCGAGGCATCGACACCGCGGCGCACCGCGCGGCGCTGCGCGTCTCGGGGCGCACCATCGCCGTGATGGGCTGCGGCCTCTCGCACGCGTACCCCCCCGAGAACGCGGATCTCTTCGACCAGATCGCCGGCGCCCGCGCGGGGCCCGGCGGCGGCGCGCCCGAATGCCGCGGCGCGCTCGTCTCCGAACTCCCCCTGCGCACCAGCCCCGCGCCGGAGAACTTCCCCGCGCGCAACCGCATCATCTCCGGCATGGCGCTCGGCGTGCTCGTGATCGAGGCGGCGAAGGGCTCGGGCGCGCTCATCACCGCGCGTGCCGCGGCGGAGGAACAAGGGCGCGAAGTCATGGCCGTGCCGGGGCGCGTCGACTCGCCGGCTTCGGAAGGCTCGAACGACCTCATCAAGCGCGGCGGCGCCACGCTCGTCACCTCGCCCGGCGACGCGATCGAACTCCTCGAGCAGCCCGCGCGCCACCTCTTCAACGGCGTGCACGAGTCTCGCTACGCCGACCCCGCGCGCGAGCCCGCGCCTCTGTTCACCGTGCCCCCCTACCCCGCCGGGGCGCCCGCGCAGCCGTCGATCGCCGAGGCGTCCCTCTCCCCGGCGCAGCGGGCGCTGGTGGCGGCGCTGACGGAGCCCAAGTCGATCGACGAACTGACCCGCGACACGGGCCTGGCGCCGGGCGATCTGCTCGCCGCCGCGACCGTGCTTGAGGTCCGTCGGGTGATCGTCCGCAGCGGTAACCGGTTGGCGAGGCGCTGAGACGACGGCCGTTGGTGCGCCGCCCCCGAGCCGCTCCGGCGCGGCCTGCGCGGGCCGTCCACATGAGGGATGAGCCTCGGTCACACCGGCCGACGGTCCACAACCCGTTGTGGGGCCAAGGTTTGTGCCTGATAGGTATCCACTACCCTATTTTAATCCAAAAGCCATCTTGATTTTTGGAGCATGATCGGGTAATCTACCGAACAGAGTACGAAGAACGAGATATCGAAGCAGTTGACGCTCGGAGGCTCAGCGTCAGAAGATCACCCGGTTCGGCGGCGCCCGGAGAGCGCCGCAGGATCAGCCTTGTTCGACCTCGTGCTCCGCATTGTCCGGCGCTCGCGCCGGGCAACCAGCGGACCCGCGAGGCTGAATCCTTCGTGCGGCGAGGTTCCACCGTGACCAGTCTCCAGCCCGCCATTCTCCGTCTCGGTCCCGGCGGCGCCTTCGCGTCGGACTTCATCCCCCGCGCCGAGTCTCCGGCGCGCCTCCGGCGCACGGCCTCGCCCGATGCCGACGCCACCGCCTCCCGTCTCGCGGGCCCGGCCGCGTCGATCGTCTCCGCCGTGCTTCTGGCCGACCGCGTGCTCCGCGCCCAGCGCGATCGCCTGACGGCTCTGCTCGGCTACGAACCATCCGCCGGCGCCCCCCCGCTCTCACGCGCGGGGCGAGCGCCGGCTTCCGTCATCATCTCACGGCCCGCGTGGCCCGCCGGGCGCACCCCGGCGGCGTCGCCCGCGCCGCTCGCAACCCAATCCACTGCCGCACCCCTGGAGGGCGCCTCCCGTGAACCTGACCCCCAAGCAACTCAAGATCCTCAAGCTCATCCGCGACTGCCGGGTTCGTTCCGGCTACTCGCCGACGATGCAGGAACTCGCCGACGAACTCGGCGTCTCCAAGGTCACGGTGTTCGAGCACGTCGAGGCGCTCATCAAGAAGGGCGCCCTCATCCGCGAGCCGAACAAGGCGCGCTCTTTGTCGATCGCGGCGGGGATCGCCGTCCCTGACGAGGACCGCCCGCTCAAGTTCCCGCTGGTCGGCAAGATCGCCGCGGGCTACCCCATCGAGAAACTGCAGGACAACGACGAACTCGACCTGATCGACATGTTCGGCCCGCGAGTCGGCCAGGCCGGCGCCACCTTTGCCCTCCGGGTCGACGGCGACTCGATGCGCGACGAGGGCATCCTCAGCGGCGACTACGTCATCATCGAGCGCAAGGACACCGCGCGCAACGGCGACCGCGTCGTCGCCCTCCTGCCCGACGGCCAGACCACCCTCAAGACCTACTTCAAGGAAGGCGACCACATCCGCCTCCAGCCCGCCAACCCCGACTTCGAGCCCATCCGCGTGCGCGAGTGCAAGATCCAGGGGATCGTGGTGGGCGTGCTGCGGCGGTACTGAGCGTCTTTCGCGGCGCGGTTCCGCTTCAGGGCATGCCGCCCGCGAGGATGTCGCTGCCGGCGATCCTGTCGGCCCGCGCCGGGTGAATCCACGCGCACCACAAGTCAAGGAACCCGGGATCGTCAAACCCGAAGAAGCAAAGCCCCATCGGCGGCGGGGCGTCTTCGGAGTCCTCAACACAGAGAATCGCGTAGATGCCCTGCTTGTGCCACCGGCGCGGCCGGACGATGAGAATCGTGTTCTCCGGCGTGTAGCGCCAATCCTGACCGCCGAGTCGGACGAGAATCCGCGCCGGCTCGGCGATGATCTGCCGACCCTACCCACGCTCTTTCATTCGTACGACGATCCCGACGAGTGTCCAGACGCCGATGCCCGTTCCGAACGCGAGCATCATCGCCTCGCTCGAGCCAAACGATGCGCTCCCGAACGATGCGTCGAAGGTCGACCAGACAATCCACGCGCTCGCCCCGAGAATGGCGCAATCGACAGCGAGCGTGCATAGAAGGCGAAGCGGTTGTCGCAGGATGAATGCCCCCGGCGTCGCGCGGATGCGTTGCGACCCGCCACGCGCTGCGCGAACTTTGAGCGGCAGCGATTCTCGATCAGACTCCGGCGAGATCACCAGCGCTCGCGGACGCGGCAGCTTCAACTCTTGGAGCGTCGCGGGAATCCATCGCATGAACAGCAGGTCTTGATCGATTCGAAAGCCGGAGGCTGACGCCCCCGATATCCATCCGTGATAGATGATCGGCATCCAGTTGGCTCGGAGCCCGCGTTCGAATCGCGCTGCGAGACTTGAAGCCAAGAATGCTTTCGGCGGTCGTAGCGCCGCGCGCCATGCGGCGAGTTGACCGAACCAACCGACCGCGACGCCGGTCAGCAGCATCCCTGGTGCTGACACAATCGCCGCGACCTCCAGAGGAATTCCAACGGAACCGAACGACAGCAAGACCGCTGCCGCAACGAAGAAAACGCCGGCGCCAATCAGGCTCATGATCGGCCACGCTCGCTCCGGCGGCCCGTGCGGCGGGCGGATGTCCAGCGTCACCACCAGCGGCGGATGATCCGTGTCCCCCGATTCGTCGCGGCCTCGCCCCATGCGCAACCATGCTACCCGCGCCTCCCTCTACGATACACCCCATGACCGCCGACCTTCACGCACGCATCGCCCTCATCACCGGCGCCTCCGCCGGCATCGGCGCGGCCACGGCGCTCGAGCTCGCACGCCGCGGCGCCTCGCTCGTCCTCAACGCCCGGCGCGCCGACCGCCTCGAGGCCGTCGCCCGCTCCATCCGTGACGAGATCGCGCGAAGCGCGAAGAGCGACGGAGCAGGCGTCCTCGGCGCCGATCGCGCCAGCCCGAGCGCACGGTCCGGCGCTGCCTGCGCATCGCCCGCGCCCTCCGTCATCACCATCGCCGGCGACGCGGTCGAGCAGCCCACCATCGACGCCATGTTCGCGGCGTCGCATCGCGAGTTCGGCCGCTGCCCCGACCTCGTCGTCGCCAACGCCGGGCGCGGGCTCCGCGGCTCGCCCGTCACGTCCGACGCCTCGCAGTGGGAGGAGGTCATCCGCGTCAACCTCCTCGGCGCGGCGCGCCTCGTCCGCGCCGCCAGCGAGCACTTGCTCAAGGACGCGGCGGCGCCCGCGTCCCGAGTCTCGACGCCCTCGAAGACCGCGCTCGCAGCGCTCGCGGCTCACAGCAGAGCCCGCTCGCCCGCATGGCACGAAACGCACTCTGCGTCTGCCTCGGCCGCCGCCCCCGCCCCCGCCCCCG
>CAYVSR010000251.1:0-4977 GCA_964453125.1 uncultured Phycisphaeraceae bacterium
GCCGCGCACACCGCGAGCAGCGCCCCGAGCGCCACCCGGCCGAAACCAGCCCCCCGCCGGCGCGCGACGCGGCTCATTCGAGAGGGCCCCTGTGCCCGGTCGGATCGTCCATGCGATCACGATACCCTCGCACGCGCCCTCGGCGGTGGCGATCGGGCTCCCGCCCCGATACCTTGCCGATCCGATGGTTCGCCAGCAGATCAAGGACCTTCTGTTCGGCCTCAACCGCTTCGCGGTGATCCCCCACCAGCGAATTACGGCGCCGCTGCGCTTCCGCAAGCCCCCCGCCGAGGGCTGGGCGGTCAACCTCGGCTGCGGCGCCACGTACATCAAGGGGCTGATCAACTGCGACGGCAACGCGATGCAGAAGATCGACCTCTGGCTCGACCTGCGCAACCGCCTCCCCTTCCCCGACGGCTCGTGCTCGCTCGTCTACTGCTCGCACACGCTCGAGCACATGTTCCCCGACGACGCCATCGCCATGCTGCGCGAGGTGCGCCGCGTCCTCCGCCCCGAGGGCGGCGTGGCCCGCTTCGCCGTGCCCTCGATGGAGCACGCGATGGTCATCGCCCGCGGCGGGGCGACGATGCAGTACCCGCGCGAATTCGCCTCGCCCCTCGGGCAGGCGATCAACTACCTCTTCTGCGACGGGCAGCACAAGTTCGCGTATTGCTTCGAGGTCTTCGAAGCCTTCGCGAAGCAGGCGGGCTTCACGGGGGTCCGCAACTACTCCGGCGAGCACGGCGTGACGCCCGCGACCTACGGCGCGCACACGCTCGGCAACGAGTACGAAGGCTCGCTGGTGGTCGAATTGCGCCCGTGACGGTCGGGACGCACGTTTACGAGTTCGAATACGCCCCCACCCGATCTCGCCGCCGCCCTACTTCGCTCGCGTAGCGCCGCCCCAGCGTCTCCCGATGCTCGCGCGCCCAGTCCGTTAGGCGGATGCGCCCCGTCGGCGGCCGATCGGACCAGAGCAGCCCGCGCATCAGCCCCTCAACCTCCTCACGCGTGATGATCACGTCCCGCACCAGCGGGCCCAGCGCCCGAGTGACTGCGTATCCCAGAGCCGGCGCCACGCCCACGATCGGCCGGCGCACGCCGATGATCCCTCCGATGGCGCGGACCAGGTCGCGGTACTCGAACGTCTCCGGGCCCACGCAGTCCACCACGCTGTTCGCGCCCGCCAGCGCCTCGCGCACCGCGACGTCGGCAAGATCGTCCACGTGCATGGGCTGAAGCTTGTAGCGCCCGTCGCCGAACACGCCGAAGACGGGCAGCCGGCGCAGCGCCCACGCGATGTTGTTGACGAGGATGTCGCCGCGCCCGAAGAGCACGCCGGGGCGCAGGATCGCGTGGCTCACGCCCGTCTCGCGAAGGGAAGCCTCGAGCGCCGCCTTGCCCTCGTAGTACGCCAGCCCGCGCCCTTCCTCGGGCTTCAGGATGCTCACGTGCACGATGCGACGGACGCCCACGTCTCGCGCCGCCGCGAAGAGCGCTCGCGTGTTGCGCACCGCTTCGTCGAACGTGAACAGCCGGTGGTTGAAGCGCACCCAGTACGTATTGATCAGCGTGTCCGCGCCGCGCAGCGACGCGCGCAGCGCGCCGGGGTCGTCGAAACAAAGCGGGGCGATTTCCAGGCGCTCGCCGAACGGGTTCGGTCGCC
This sequence comes from uncultured Phycisphaeraceae bacterium, assembly GCA_964453125.1. Taxonomy (GTDB): domain Bacteria; phylum Planctomycetota; class Phycisphaerae; order Phycisphaerales; family UBA1924; genus CAYVSR01. Next base: position 1,667 of record CAYVSR010000251.1, read on the forward strand.
CCGGCGAATTCGTCAGCGTGCGGACGCGGTGGCCGTGGGCGAAGAGCCGCTCGGCGATCGCCTTGCCCGAGTACCCGAGCGCGCCCGTGACGACGTGGAACGGAGCCGCCATGCGCAGAAGATACGCGCCGCGCACCGGCGCCGCCGGCCGGCCCGGTTTCAATGAAAGCGGCGCCCCGGCGCGGACCCTCCGTATACTCGGCGCGACCCACCTCCGGAGTGTCGCCCATGCAAACCGCCGCCCCGCGCGCGCTGTCGTCCGACCCGCTCGACATCATGCTCAGGCACGACGCGTGGGCGACGCGCAGGATCCTGGAGGCCTGCCGCCCGCTCTCGCACGAGCAGTTCCACCGCGAGTTCGACGTCGGCCTGCGCACGCTGCACGAGACGACGTCGCACGTCTTGAGCGCGATGCGCCGCTGGACGGACCGCGTCGCCGAGCGCCCCGTGCGCCCGATGCTGCACGCCGTGCCCGGCGCCGCGAGCGCCGTGGGCGCCGACGTGAAGGACCGCTCCGTCGAGGACCTTCTCGCCATCTTCGCCGAGGCCGAGCGCGACCTCACCGCGGTCGTGCGCGCGGCGCTCGCCGCTCCCGACGGCCTCGCGGGCCTCCTCCGCCTCGAGTTCGAGGGGTACGACAAGGTCAAGCGCCGCTACACCTTCAGCAAGGGCGCCGCGCTGGTGCACCTGTGCACGCATGGCATGCACCACCGGGCGCAAGCGCACTACATGCTCCGCAAACTCGGCGTCACGGCGCCCGACGGTCACCCCATCGAGACGGGGACCACCGAATGGCAGGCGGAAACCGAAGCCCCCAGCGAGATCGTCTGAACGCCCGCCACTATTCTGGCCTCGCCATGCCCGACCCGACCGAAGCCGCCGACCCGTTCCTCATCCTGCTCGACCACAACCAGTGGGCCAACGAGGCGCTCACGACGCGCTGCGCGAGCCTCACGCGCGACCAGTTCCACGAGCGCTTCCCCATCGGCCCCGGCTCGCTGCACGACACGCTGACGCACATCCAGGGCTCCACGCACCGCTGGAACTTGCTGCTCGCGGGCCAGCCCTCCGACGTGCGCCTCGAGTCCGACCCGGCGCGAACCCCCGACGAACTCCTCGCGCTCAACGCCTCCGTCGGCGCCGAACTCGACCGCCAGGCCCGAGCGCGCCCCCTCGCCGACATCGTCCGGGGCGTCCGGCGCGGCAAACCCTACGAGGCCCCCCGCGCCGCCGTGCTTTCGCACGTGCTGTACCACTCCATCCACCACCGGGCGCAGTGCCTGAACATGTTGCGCCGCCTTGGGCATACTGACTTGCCGGATGTGTCCGTGCTGACGCGCGTTCTCGAGACGGGTGGCGGCAAGCTGTAAGGCGGCTGTTATCGCTCGTACACTCCCTTCCGTGCCCGAAGCGACGTGGACACCCCCGAACGCAGAGTATCCGCCTCCCAAACCGGGCGAGCCGGCGCTGCACCGCGCGGCGAGGTTGGGGAATCACGATGCGATTCGGGCGCTGGTCGCGGGCGGCGCTGACATCAACGAGGTGTTCGAGATCGGTCTCGACCCCGGCAGCTGGCGCCGCCCGGCGACTCCCTTGATGGTCGCGGCGGGCTCGGGCGACGGCGCGACCGCGGACACCGTGCGTCTTCTGCTCGGCCTCGGCGCGGACCCCACGACAACGCTCTTCAACACGACGGCGCTGACTTTTGCCTGCGAAGGTCTGGGCTGGAACTATCGCCCTGGCGGCGATATCGAGCGGTACGACATGCTCGCCGCGGCCGGGTGCCCCCTGCCGTCGGACCCCAAAGCGGCGAACCGCCTGCTCTGCGAGACAGCGGAGCGAGGAACAGCGGAGCTCGTGGGGCGCCTCCTCGCCGCGGAGATCAGTCCTCGCGGGCATTGGGATCCGGCCGCGGCGCGCATCTATCACGAACGAGTGAGCCGCGACATGGCGGAATACCGCGCTGCCAATCCGACCTCCGCGGAGCTGCCGGCATCGATGCGGCCGGCGTACGACGAGATCTCGGCAGATCTTGAACGGCAGATGGCCGACCAGCTGTCTTCCGCCCCATCCTCCTTTGAGATCCCGCTGTTCTGCGCGGCGGAGTCGGGCGACAGGAGCACGGTGCTAGCCTTGCTCCGTGCCGGCGCCGACCCGCGCCAACGAGACAACTCCGGGCGCAGCGCCGTGTTTCACGCGACCTCCGCCCCGGCGCTCGCCGCTCTCGTCGAAGTCGGGCTGTCTCTCGAGGACAGGGATCAGTACGGCTGGACGCCGCTCGTCGAGGCGCTTAGCGACGGCGAGGAGGGGCTGCCCAAGCTCCGTGCGCTGCTCGCGCAGGGTGCGGATATCCACGCCACGCATGATCGGGGGTTCACCGTCTTCATGTCCGCGGCGGGGGCGATGGAAAACTCCGTCGAGGCGATGCGCCTGCTCATCCAGCACGGCGCGAACGCGCACGCCGTGAGCGAACTGGGTTTCAATGCGTTCCACGCCGCGATCGATTGCGGAGGCGGCTACTCGGAGCCCTCAGTGCGGGGGAGGCTCGCCTACCTGAAGGAATTGGGGGTGGACATCAACCTCGAGACGCGCGCCGGGTTTTCACCCCTCGCCCGCGCGCTCAACGAGGGCACGTGGCTCGAGGTGCGCGTCCTATGCGAACTCGGCGCCGACGTGAACGCCGTCTCTGCCGCTCACGAGTGCGACGATGAGGGCTGTCGCACTGTTCGACTCCCACTCATCTTTCCGGCGATCGGCGCCGCGGTCGATGCCGCAGAGAAGGTTCGAGCGCTGCTCGATGCGGGATGCCGCCTCGGCGTCGCGGACGAGAAGGGTCGGTCGCCACTGGAGGCAGCCACAGACCGCATCGCGGATCTGGCGGGCTACGAGCCGAGTTCCTTCAATGAGCAATGGATGAATGACGCCGTGTCCATCGTCGAGATGCTCGCCCGCGAAGGCGACGGGTGACATTCCGTCGAGTTCTCTATACTCACGCCAGACATTCGCTCGGGGCGCCCGCGGCAGCGTGCCGCGTGCTGAGACGCACCCGTCGAACCTGATCCGGTTCATACCGGCGTAGGGAAGCGATCCATGACCACCTCCACCAACGGCCATCACCCCACCTCGCGCGCCGCAAGCCCCCGCGCACGCTTCGCCGCCCCCACCCGCGGCGCCGGCAGCCCCGGCTCTCGCGCCGACCGCACCACCACGCCCGGCTCCTTCGCCAACGCCCCCGCCGCCCACTGGGACGCCCGCGGCGCCCTCACCTACTCCGGCAACCTGGCGAATCTGTCCCCGGTCGCCGAGAGCCC
>CAYVSR010000252.1:0-4967 GCA_964453125.1 uncultured Phycisphaeraceae bacterium
GCGAGACGGACGCGACCAGCGGGCTGGCGCCGAGTTCGGCGACGCGCCCCGCGGGCACGCGGGCGCCGACGGCGTTCACCGCCGAGACGCGCGTGGTCACCTCGCCGCCGAGGGCGCCGATCGCGCCGGCGAGCGCGTCCTGCGAGGGGCCGACCAGCGCCGCGAGCCGGCGGGCGATCTCCGCGCGGTCGGTGCGGTCGAGTTCGTCGAGTTCAGCCGCGAGGGCCCGACGCTGGGCGAGGCGGCCCGCGTCGAGGGCGCCCGGGGCGAGGCCGCGTTCCTGGTCCGGGCGGCGGATGCCGAAGGGCAGGGCCGCGCGGGTGATGTCGCCGATGGCGTCGCTGAGCGCCGCGCGCCGTGGCGCGGACGCCGCGCGCACCGCGCGCTCCGTCGGCTCGCCCGGCTGGTCGCGCAGCACGATGACAAGGTCGATCGCTTCGTCGGGGCGTGCGCCCGCGAGGCGCTCGCGCAGGCCCGCGCTGAGAACCGAGGGCGCTCGGCGCGCCATCGCATCGCGCCAGTCGGCCATGGTCGCCCAGCGGTCTTCAAAGAACACTTCCGCGCTCTCGCGCCCGCCCTCGATGTTCTTGCGAACGGGGTACAGGACCCCGTCGTGCTCCAGCGCGGGCGCGGGGTCGGCGGCCGACGCCGCGGCGCAGCAGGAGAGCCCCGCGACCAGAGCGAGCAGGCGGGCGGGCGGACGACGACCGGGCACGGAGCGATCGCGGCGCATGGCTGGTTCCTGCGGAAGGGTCGCGGCGGGACGGACTGAACCAGAATACCGCCCCGCGTGGGCCAGTTCCACGGGTTCGCCGCGATTTCGGCCACGGGTCACGCCCTGCGACGGGCGCCGCGCGTGCCCTGGCCCTCAGCACGCCGTGCCGAAGGCGCTCAAGACGATGTTGAGATCGGAAAAGTTTACGAGCCCGTCGTTGTTGACGTCGCCCGCGAGCGCGCCGGGCGCGCCGCCCTGACCGAACTGGCTGAGCACGGTGTTGAGGTCGGCGAAGTTGACGATGCGGTCGCCGTTCGTGTCGCCGGGGCACTCCGATAGCACGGTCACCGTGCCGCGCATCGCGGAGAAGCAGTGCGCCTGGCAGATGTAGAAGAACTCGCCGGCGCCGGAGAACGTGAACTGGAACGTGGTGTTGGAGCCGACGGGCCCGCTGTTGAAGCCGCCGGGCGTCGGCTGCGGGCAGGCGGTGGCGAACGAGTTCACCTGCACCACGTTGTGGAACGACTGGTACGTCCAGCGCACCGTGTCGCCGACCTCGATCTGCAGGGACGCGGGCTCGAACGAGAAGCCGTTCACGACCACGTCGTGCACGGCGGCGTGCGCACCGGCCGCGCCGAGCGTGGCGAGCGAGCACGAAGCTGCGGCAAGGAACGAGCGGCGGCGAGCGGTGGCGTGGCGCATGCGGGCTGATCTCCGTTCGGCGTGCGCACCCCGCGCCGCGCCGTCTGGAGACCATCGTCGCACGTATCCGGCGCAAGGCAACCGCTCCGACGCGATCTCGCGCCGATCGCGGGGTAAGCCCACCGATCACGCCGGATCTCGCTTCACACTGGAGAATTGGCCCGCCCTCGCGCGGACGCCGCTCGGCGGTCCGGGCGGATCGTCGCGGCGTGGTTCGGCGTGGCGAACGGCCGGGGCCGCCCGAATCGCGTGGCGGGAGGTCGTTCAACGCCGGCGAGGCACGCCGGGGCGACCCGCCCGTCTCGCCGCGCCCGGAAGACGGGCCCGGCTCGGAAGGGCGGACACCCACAGCGTGCGATGCCCGCGCGGCCTTGGCGTGAGCGCCCATGAATGGCGCTCGCGCAGCGCGCCGGTCGCCCGGCTCGCAGCGCGTGCGCCGCCGCGGGTCCGGTAATCACCAACGCCCGGCCGCCGGCTACTTCGCCTTTCGCGCCAGCGTGTAGTGGGCGAACAGGTCCTTCTGGAGGTCCATCCCCGGCTGGCCTTCCTCGGCGTTGTCCCACCCCAGCGCGTGCGCCATGGCGCGGACGGCCTCGTCGTCGTTCGCGTCGAACGCGACCACCTCGAACCCGGTCTTCTCGAGGACCTCTCGCGCAAACGGGCAGCGCCCGTCGGCCCAGGGGATGTATGGCTTGTCCGCCGGCGCCTGCGCCGGGCTGATGTTGTAGATCAGGAACAGCCCGCCGGGCTTGAGTAGGTCGTGCACCGCCTTGACGAACACCTCGTCGCTCACCCCGAGATCGATCAGGCGGCGCGGGTCGATGTCCTTGGCGCGGACGGGGTCGGGGTGCACGTAGCCGTTCTTGAGCGTGTTCTTCGAGATGAACAGATCGAGGCCGCCCGAGCGCTTGGCGAGCGCCGCGGCGTCATGCCGGATGGCGTCCTCCGTGGGCCAGCGCCCGGAGAGCAGCGAGATCGAGCCCGCCTCCGAGCGGCTCGCGGCCTTGACGGCGTCGCCGGCTCGCGCCACGAGCCCGGTGTCGCCGTCGGCGTCGTACATGATCGGCAGGAGCGGATCGACTTCGACGCCGACCGCGCGAGCCCCCAGCGACGCGAGCAACCGCAGGTGCCCGATCGTGCCGTAACCGAAGTCGAGAATGCTCTTGCCCTCGACGGATTCGAGCCCGTTGGCGGCGAGGATGTCGAGCGGCCTCGCGTACGCCAGCGGCGTGCCGTAGCGAGTAGTGTAGTAGAACGCCTCGTCGATGACGCGTTCGCGCAGGGTGGTGCGCTGGGCTTCGGGCAGCGCCGCGGCTTCCGCGCGAGTGAACGCCCTGCGCGTGCCGGGCTCGACGAACAAGGGCTCGCGCGGCTCGACGTGCGGCAGGGCGCTCGTCGCTTCAACGAACGCGCGCGCGAGGTCGCTGGTCAGCAGCGGGCGCAGCGACTTTGCCTCGTCCTGCAACTGCTTGACCATCGTGCCCGCGGCCACCGGCGGCGGGGGCGCGGGCGGCGCGGGAGCAGCAGGAGGGGTCGCGGGCGCTGGGGGCGCGGGCGCCTGCTGCGCGAGCGCCAGGGAGCCAATCGTCAGGGCCGCCGCCACGAGCGTTGTGCGCTGATGCATGGTCGCAGTTGTACCCCCGGTCGACTCGCGGGGTTTCATCCCTCCGCGCCCTCTGCGACCTGTGCGTTCAACTGCGATCGGGCTGCTGCTGCGTCAGGCAGTGGATCGTGCCCAGGCCCCACACCAGGTCGCGGGCGTAGATCGGCACGACGGGGCGGTCGGGGTAGCAGCGGGCGATCGTCTCGAGCGCCGCGCGGTCCTGCTCGCAGCCGAAGACGGGCACGAGCGTCGCGCGGTTGGCGAGATAGAAGTTGGCGTACGACGCGGGGAGGCGCTGGCCGTCGAACCACACGGGCTCGGGGTACGCCAGGCGCACGACCTCGAGCGGCATGCCGCGCGCGTCGCGTGCTTCTCGCAAGATCGCCTCGTTCTCGGCGCTGGACTCGTGGTTCTCGTCGGCGCTGTCCGCCTCGTACGCGAGCAGGACTCGCACCGGAGCGCCGGGCGTCGGCGCGGGGGCGAACCGGGCGATGTCGTCGATGTGGCCGTGCGTGTCGTCGCCCACGCAGCCGCGCCCGAGCCAGATGGTCTTCTCGACGCCGAGCCACTCGCGGAAGACGCGCTCGTACCCCTCGCGGGTCAGGTCCGCGTTGCGCACCTGCACCTCGGGGTCGAGGAGCCATTCTTCGGTGACCAGCAGCGTGCCGGCGCCGTCGGTCTCGATGCCGCCGCCTTCGAGCACGACGCGGGTCTCGGGCGCGTCGTGGCGCGTGGGCGCGCTGCGCGGGATGCCGGTCGCGGCCTGGATGCAGCGCGGCACGACATCGTCGAGGCGCCAGTTGTCGTACTTGGCCCAGGCGTTGAAGCGCCAGTCGATGGCCTCGAGCGCGCGGGCGCGTTCGACGAACGTGGGGCCGCAGTCGCGCATCCAGCCGCGGTCGGTCGGGCAGAGATGAAATCGGACGAGCCCGAGGTTGACGTGCGATTTGGTCAGGCGGTCTATCGCGCGCTCGAGCACTGCTTCATCGTTGCAGAGCAGGTCGAGGCGCTCATGAGTCAGGCCCCTCTCCTGTCGCTTCGCGACATCCTCTCCCCGATGGGGAGAGGGGTTGGCGCCCGGCGGCGCGGCGCCCACCACGCCGCGGACGATCTCAGAGAACACCCACTCGATCGGGCCGAACTTGCCCGGCCAATCTTCTTCGTTGTGCGGCCACGCGAGCCAGGTGGCCTCGTGGGGCTCCCACTCGGCGGGGAAGCGGAGCGCCGGCGACGCGATGGGGTGCGGAGAGGTCATCGTTCGCACAGCGCCACGGGGCCACAACGCCACAGGGCCACGTTCAATCCCCGCGATGCGGGCGCGCGCCCTCCCAATTTGGCCCTGTGGCCCTGTGCCATTTGGTCATGAGCTTTCACGCCTGCGCAATCCAGCGCTTGGTGAGCGGTCCGAACGCGTCCACGCGCCGATCGCGGAAGAAGGGCCAGTGTCGCCGGACCGACTCGATGATGGCTCGGTCGCACTTGTGCACCAGCACGCTCTCCTCGTGGATCGGCGCCTCGGCGACGATCGTGCCGAAGGGGTCGGCGACGAAGGAGGAGCCGAAGAAATCGATGCCGCTGGTCCCGGGCTCGGGCTCGTGGCCGGTGCGGTTGACGGCGGCGACGAAGAGTTCGTTGGCGATGGCGTGCGAGCGCTGGATGGTCTGCCACCCCTCGCGGTGCTGCTCGCCGAAGTTCTGCTTCTCCTCGGGGCGCCAGCCGATCGCCGTGGGGTAGAACAGGACCTCGGCGCCCAGCAGCGCCGCGATGCGGGCGTTCTCGGGGTACCACTGGTCCCAGCAGATCAGCGGGGCGACCTTCGCGAAGCGCGTGTGGAAGACGCGGTAGCCCGTCGCGCTGGTCACCTTGGGCGATGGGGTCGCGGGCTCCTCCGCGTCGCCGGGCGTGAAGTAGAACTTCTCGTAGAACAGCGGGTCGTCGGGGATGTGC
>CAYVSR010000253.1:0-4960 GCA_964453125.1 uncultured Phycisphaeraceae bacterium
TCACCCCAGCCTCTTCCCCGATCACGAAGCACTGGCACGCCGTGGTTGGCGCGCCCGTCCAGTACTTCAGCGGAACCTCGGGGCACGCCGCCGCGCCGTCCGCGCTCGTCATGCGAACGCCGCTGTTGCGCAGGATGAACACGTCCTTCGCGTCGGTCGCGACCACGCCGGGCGCCACCTCGCCGATCGGGCGCAGCGTCGGCAGTTGAACCATCGGCGCCGCGCCGTGCGCAGCCGTCGCCAGCAGCCCCGCGCCGACCACAACAACCAACGCCTTCACGCCCGTCCGCATCTTGATTCCTCCCCTAACCCGCCCGTCGCGCCCCGCACTCGGGGGCCGCTCCGGACGTCCAAGCCTACACCCGATCCGGCGAGACGCCCGCCGAACCCGCGCCCAACTTCACACGCCGAGGGCCAGACCAGCCACTTCGACCCCCTGATCCGCTGAAAACTTCACGACGGGGCTGTTTCCCGGCCGCCGCGTGCTAGATTGTTGGTGGCTGTTCGCAACCCGACCCCCCGCGGTTCCGCGCCCGCTCGCGGTTCCGAGAGAAAGGCCCCCCATGGCGCTCAGGCTCGCGTCCCGCTTCTCCTCCCTCTTCGCCGCGCTCCTTCTCATCGTGCTCGGCGCCGCCCCGGCCGCCGCCCGCGAGCCCGTCCGATACGACGGCCACCGCGTCGTCCGCGTCGCCATCCGCTCCGACGCCGACCTCAAGCGCATGTCCGAGATCGCCCCCGACATGTGGTCCCACGGCGCTTCCGTCGGCCACGACGCCGAGTACCGCGTCTCTCCCGAGGGCTTCGCCGCGCTCCGCGACTCGGGCATCCCCTACGCCGTCATCAACGACAACATCCAGGCCGCCATCGACGCCGAACTCGCCCAGATGCAGGCCGACGGCGCCGGCGCCTACTTCTCGACCTACCGCACCCGCGACGAGGTCTCCGCCTACATCGACACGCTCATCGCGCTCAACCCCGCCATCGCCTCGCGCTTCACCCTCGATACACAGTCCATCGAAGGCCGCGACATCTGGGGCATCCGCATCCGCGGCACGGGCGGCCCCGCCGACAAGATCGGCTTCTTCATCAACAGCTGCCAGCACGCGCGCGAGTGGGTCTCCGTCACCACCAACATGTTCGTCGCCGACAAGCTCGTCCGCGGCTACGGCGTGGACCCGGAAGTCACCGCCATCCTCGACAACGTCGAGTTCTTCATCGTCCCCATCGTCAACCCCGACGGGTACGTCTACTCGCACACCAGCGAGCGCCTCTGGCGCAAGAACCGCCGCCCCAACGCCGGTGGCACCTTCGGCGTCGACAACAACCGCAACTGGGGCTACCAGTGGGGCGGCGCCGGCGCCAGCACGGTCCCCTCCGCCGAGGATTATCGCGGCACCGCGGCGTTCTCCGAGCCCGAGACCCGCGCCGTCCGCGATTTCATCACCGATCACGCCAACATCCGCGCCTACATCGACTTTCACTCCTACTCCCAGCTCATCCTCTCCCCCTGGGCCTACACCCTCGACCCGTCGCCCGACCACGCCGAGTTCAACGCCCTCGGCGCCCAGATGGCCTCCGCCATCCAGTCGGTCTTCGGAATGACGTACGAGCCCGGCCCCGTCGGCTCCACCCTCTACCTCGCCTCCGGCGGCAGCGTTGACTGGACTTACGGCTCGCGCGGCATCCACTCGTGGACCATCGAACTCCGCGACACCGGCGCCACCGGCTTCGTCCTCCCCGCAAACCAGATCGTCCCCACCGGCGAAGAGAACTGGGCCGCGGTCAAGTTCCTCGCCAACTGGACGCACACCACCGACGCCATCCGCTTCTACCCCGGCCCCCTGCCCGACTTCGGCGCCCCCAACACCTCCACGCCCCTCAGCGTCGCCATCCGCGCGCTGCCCGGCGCGTTCCTCGACGCGTCCTCGCCGCAGGTCTTCTACCGCGTCGGCGCCGCCGGGTCGTTCACTGCCAGCGCGCTGACCAGCGCTGGCGCGGGCACGTTCACCGGCGCGCTCCCCGCCGCCGCGTGCAACTCGATGCTCCAGCATTACTTTTCCGCCGCGCCCACCGGCGCCTCGCCCTCGCTCTTCCCGACCGGCGCGCCCGCCTCGACCATCAACCTCCTCGTCGCCGAGCAGACTGACGTCTTCGCCGACACCCTCGAGACCGCCGTCCCCGGCTGGACGATCGGCGCCGCCGGCGACACCGCCACTGCGGGCATCTGGCTCCGCGCCAACCCGGTCGGCACCGCGGCCCAGCCCGAGGACGACCACACCGCCGCGCCCGGCGTCAACTGCTACATCACCGGCAACGGCACGGTGGGCGGCGCCATCGGCCAAGCCGACGTTGACGGCGGCGCCACCACGCTGACCTCGCCCGCCTTCGACGCCACCGGCTCGGGCGACGCCTTCGTCTCCTTCTGGCTCTGGTACTACAACGACGGCGCCGACACGATGCCCATCTCGCTCTCGAACAACAACGGCTCGACGTGGACACAGGTCGAACTGCTCAGCGCCAGCACGGGCGCGTGGGTCCGCAAGAACTACCGCATCGCCGACTTCCTCCCCCCCACCAACCAGATGAAGGTCCGCTGGGTCGCGCGCGACGTGAGCCCCGGCAACATCGTCGAGGCCGGCGTCGACGACTTCCTCGCCTACAGCATCGGCTGCGACTCGATCCCCGGCGATGTCAACGGCGACGGCGTTGTGAACTTCGCCGACCTCAACATCGTACTCAGCAACTTCGGCCAGACCGGCGCCGGCCTCCCCGGCGACGCGGACGGCGACGGCGACGTGGACTTCGCCGATCTCAACATCGTGCTCAGCAACTTCGGAACCGGCGCCTGAATCGGGGCGTACCCTCCCTGAAACGGGAGGCTTCCAATGCCCAGAACGTCGCCCGCGTCAGGTTCTGAAACCCAGTCGCGCCGCCCCCGCACGCCCGCACCTCGCGCAATCGTGATGGCGCTCGCCGCGCTGGGCGCGCTCGCCGGCGCTCCGGCCGGCGCACAGCCCTGGATCCCCGAACCCGTCACGCCGCCCGTGATCGCGCGCGCCGCCGCGGACGGCGCGGCCTTCGTCGAGCCCGTGCCCGTGATGGTGAACGGTCCCAACCTAGGGCGCATCAATCTCGTGTTCATGGGCGACGGGTTCACGGTGCAGGAGATGCCGATCTTCGTCGCCAAGGTGGACGAACTCGTGGACGGGATGTTCGAGCACGAGCCCTTCCGCTCCTACCGGCGGTACTTCAACATCTACCGGCTCGACGTCCGCTCCCAGGTGAGCGGCGTGTCGGGATGCGACGAGAAAGGCTCGGTCGTCGAGTCCGAACTCGGGGTGATCGTGTGTCGAGACCCGACCGGGCCGTCGGGCCCCGGCGCCGCGTACGGGCTGCGGCTCCTCGAGAAAGACCGACCACTGGTGGAGCTGTACGCCAGCGTCATCCACGGGTGGGATCAGATCTTCATCATCCCCAACTGTGACCGTGTTGGGCCGATCGTCGATCCCGTCGTGGGCGAGATCAACGTGTTGAGCCTGCGCGCGAGCGCCGGCCTGCTCACGCACGTCATGGGCCACACCTGCCTTCTCGCCGACGAGCCGCTGGCGCAACCCGCTCGGGCAGGAGCGCGCGGCGGCGTGATCGTTGAGCCGTGGCCCTTCCAAGCCGACCTCGGGCCGCGCAACCTCTCGCACTTCGATGCGGTGGGCATGCTGGCCTGCGAGTGCAAGTGGTCGGCGTGGCTTGGGACCTCCATGCCGGGCTTCGACGGTCCGACGGCGTGCCACCGCACCGTCTTCGAGTTCCAACGCCCCACGCTGCTCGACGCGGGGCGATCGGTTCAATCCGGGTGTAGGTTCGGCGCGGGATTGGCGCCGGGCTCGATCCCCGATCCGGTTTTTTGCCTTGTCTCGTTCCCTTCCCTGAACTCGGCGATGAGCGAGCCCGGCCGCCCATTCAACCTCCCGGGCGCCGAGGCGGTCCTCGGGGGGATCTACGGCGAAGCGTTCTTCGGCGCGCATATCTCGCCCATCGACGGCGTCAGCGTCACGCCGGAGCCGATGCTGCGCACGGAAGACGTCGAGGTCTTCCCCATGCGCCCGCTCGACCACGAACTCAACGTGCAGTGGTCCCTCGACGGCGAGGAGATCCCCGGCGCGACAGACACGCTGTTCATGCTCGACACCGTCTTCCTGTCCCCCGGCGCGCACCAGCTCAGCGTGCGAGTGTGGGACGACACGCCGTGGGTGCGCGACGAGATGCTCCGCGAGACGCTCATGACCGCGCACGCGAGCTGGAACGTTCTGGCGACGCCGACCACGTGCGAGACCATCTACACCTCGCAGCCCGTCAACGCGGCGGTGCAGGCCGGCGGGTCGGCGCATTTCTCGGTGCAGACCGACTCGATCGGGCCGTGCGAACTCGAGTATTCGTGGCGCCGCGACTACCTCCTGCTGCTGGAGGGCGGCCGAAACTCCGGCACGCGCACGCCGAACCTCACCATCAGCAACCTCACGCACGCCGACGACGGCGCCGAGATCTGGAGCGAGGTGTGGAACGGCCTCTACCACACCGAAAGCCGGCGCGTCATCCTGCACGTCGCGCCCTGCCTGGGCGACGCGAACGCCGACCTGCTCGTCGATTTCCTGGACCTCAACATCCTGCTCGGCGAGTACGCTCGAGAGCCCTCCGAGTGGGACCCCTTCCGCGCCGACTTCAACGGCGACCGCCGGGTCGACTTCCTCGACCTGAACCTCGTCCTCGGCGCATACGCCTCGACCTGCGCCCGCTGATCCGGCGCGCGTCCTTCCGCCCCCTCTCCCGTCCGCTTCGGATGGGAGAGGGCAGGGTGAGGGCTCTTGGCTTCGCTTTTCTCTCCTATTCTCCTCTCATCCTGCAGCTCGATTTGTGCGCGCGCAGCGCGCCCTCCCCACATCCCAAATTCCGCGCTCCCGAAAAT
>CAYVSR010000254.1:0-4959 GCA_964453125.1 uncultured Phycisphaeraceae bacterium
GTCTTGCCCCACGCCTCGCAGTCCACGAACGTGGTCTCCTCGCGCTGCTCGCCGCCCTGGTCGCGCCACCGCCGGTTCACGGCGAGGCCGATGGTGGCCACGGCCATGTTGGACTGCGTGTGGCGGAGTTCCGGGTCGCGCGTGAGGTTGCCCATCAGGAACACGCGGTTGAAGTTTCCGGCCATCGGCTTGCGCTCCTTTCGGTTCGGCGCGTCGCGACGCGCCCCCGGTGCGTTCGGTTCAGACCTCGTCCAATTCGGGGATCTCTTCGACGAACTCCTCGCGCGACCCGCCGCGGAGGCGGGCCTCGTCCTCCATCACCTGGCGGGCGTCGGCTGCCTGCATCTCCTCGACGGTCAGGTGATCGGCGCGGATGATCATGCAGCGCATGATCTTCTCCGACAGGTTGACGTCGCGGTGGATGTGGTCGATCGACGCCGCCGGCGCCGTGAAGTACGCGAGGATGTAGACCCCGCGCTTCTGCTTGTCGATCTCGTAGGCGAGGCGGCGCTCGTCCCACTTCTTCATCGAGACGACCTCCGCGTGCCCGCGACGGAAGATCTCGTTGATGTGGTCGATGACGCCCTGGAATTCCGCGGCGACTCCCTGGCTGATGAGGAAGAGCGCTTCGTACTGGTTCGTTCGCTGCTGAGGCATGTGTTCTCTACGCCTTTCTGGTCGCTTCGTCGTGCGCCGGCCTGGACTCGCGGCCCGCCCCGCGCACGAGGACGGGCGCCTATCACGCTGTGTGTCTGTCTAGTTGTCGCTCGCCGTCGGGGGCGAGGGCGCCGCCGGCCCGGGCCCGGGGCTCGCTTCCTTCGTGTTGAACTTGTTCATCGCGGCCTGCACCCCGCGCCGGGCCCACAACTCGGCCGCGTCCGCCGCGGCGCGCACCGCCGGGCCGGCCAGCGCCCACTGCTCGGCGCTGAACCTGCCGAGCACGTAGTCGGCCTGGTTCACCACGCCCGGCGCATCCACGCCGATGCGGCAGCGCGACCAGACCTCCGAGCCCAACGCCCGCTGGATGTCGCTGAGCCCGTTGTGCCCGCCCGCCCCGCCCGATGCGCGGAGCCGGATGGCGCCGCACGGCAGGTGGATGTCGTCCGTCACGACGAGCAGCTCGGCCCCGATGTTGATCTTGTAGAACCGGACCGCCTCGGCCACGGCCTGTCCGGAGCGGTTCATGTAGGTCAGGGGCTTCATGAGCATGACGCGCTCGCCCGACCCGGGCCCGTTCTCGAACGAGGTCTCGATGACCTCCGCCTGGAAGCGCGCGCGCGGGACCGCCCCGCGCGCGTGGCGCTCCGCCAGCGCGTCCACCGCGAGGAATCCCGCGTTGTGGCGCGTGCGCTCGTATTCCAAGCCGGGATTGCCCAGGCCGACGATCAACTTCACTTCTTCTTGTCCCCGCCCTTGGCCGCCGGGGCCGCGCCCTTGGCAGGAGCCGCGCCCTTGGCCGGGGCCCCGCCCTTCGCGGGCGCCGCGCCCTTCGCGCCGGGCTTGGCCGCGTCACCCTCTTCGCCCTCGGCCGGCTTCTTCGCCGTGATGACCTCGGGCTGGGCCGCGTCGCCCTCGACCGCCGCCGCCTCGGCGACGACTTCCTCCTGCTTCATGTGGATGGTCGCGACCACGGCGTCGCCGTCGGTCACGATCGTGACGCCCTCGGGCGCCGTGATCTCGCGAACGTGCAGCGAGTGGCCCACGTCGAGCCCGGAGATGTCCACCGAGATCACGTCGGGGATGGCGGTCACCAGGCACTTGACCGTCAGGTCGCTGACGGGGTGCAGCAGCACCGCGCCGGCGCTCTTGAGGCCCACGGCCTCGCCGGTGAGCTTGATGGGCACGTGCACCTCGACCTGCTCGTCGAGGCGGACGCGCGCGAAGTCGACGTGGATGATCGTGTCGCCGAGGTAGTCGAACTGGATCTCCTTCACCAGCGCCACCTGCGACTCGCCGCCCTCGACGTTCAGCGTGAACACCTTCTCGCCCGCGTTGAGACGCTTGGCGGCTTCTTTCCAGTCCATCGTCAGCGCGACGGGCGCGGCGCCGTGGCCGTACAGCACCGCCGGCAGCCCGCCCGCTTGGCGGATGCGCCCGCAGTACTTCGAGCCCAGTTTCTCGCGCGTCTTCACCGAAAGGGTCGCTGTCTTGTTCATCGCTCGTGCTCCGATTCGTTCCTTGGCCCGCCCGGCTCTCGCCGGCTCGGGGGTCGTGTCGCTCGTGAAGTTGTCTAGCGCTTGGTCCCGCCGCTGCGGCGGAAGAGCGCGCTGATGCTCTGGTTGTGATGGATCCGGTGGATGGCCTCGCCCAGCAGCTCGGCCACGCACAGCCCGACCAGCTTGGGCCGGATGGGCCGGAGGCGCTCGCCGTCGGGCAGCGTGTCGGTCACGATCACCCGGTCGATCGGCGCGTCCGCCAGGCGCTGCGCCGCGAGGCCGACCAGCACCGCGTGCGTGGCGGCCGCGATGATCCGCGTGGCGCCGTGCTCCTTGAGCAGGCGGGCCGCCTCGCACACCGTGCCACCGGTGCTGATCATGTCGTCCATCATGATCGCGGTGCGCCCCTTGACGCTGCCGATCAGGTGCGCGACCGCGACCTCCGACCCGCTCTTGCGCCGCTTGTCGATGATCGCCAGGTCGCCGCGCAGCAGCTGCGAGTAGACGTTCGCGACCTTCACGTTGCCCACGTCCGGGCTCGCGAAGACCACGTCGCCCAGCTCCTCGCGGATGGTCTCGAAGTAATCAACGAACACCGGCGAGGCGGAGAGGTGATCGACGGGGATGTCGAAGAAGCCCTGGATCTGCGCCGCGTGCAGGTCCATCGCCAGCACGCGGTCGGCGCCGGCGGTGGTGATGAGGTTCGCGACGAGCTTCGCCGTGATCGGCGTGCGCCCCTCGTCCTTGCGGTCCTGGCGCGCGTAGCCGAAGTAGGGCATGACCGCCGTGACCCGCTGCGCGCTGGCGCGCTTCAGGCAGTCGATGTAGATCAGCAGCTCCATCAGGTTGGTGTTGACGGGGTCGCCCGTCGAGAGCACCACGAAGCAGTCGCGCCCGCGCACGTCCTCCTCGAGCTTCACCAGCAGCTCGCCGTCGGGGAAGCGCTCCGTCATCGCCTGGCCCAGGGGCAGGTCGAGGTGGGCGCAGATCTTCTGGGCCAGGTCCACGCTGTTGCGTCCGGCGAAGATCTTCAGGCTGTTCTCGTCGGCGCGGCTCACGAGGCGGCCCTCCATGCGCCGCGCTTGGCCAGCAGCGCGCCCTCCACACGGGCCAGGTCCTCGGGCGTGTTCACGCCCATCGCTTCTTCCGGCGCCACGCCCGCCAGCAGTTCCACACGGGCGCCGCGCGCCACCAGCATCTCGGGCACGGCGGTCACGTAGTACTCACCGCCCACCGGGTCGCGCGGCAGCGCCGTCAGCGTCTCGAACAGCGCACCTGTCTCGAAGCAGCAGATGCTCGGGTACACCTCGCGGATGCGCTTCTGGTCTTCCGTCGCGTTCTTCTGCTCGACGATCCGCTCGAACCGCCCCTCGCGCCCACGCACGATTCGGCCATAGCCCGTCGGGTCGTCCAGCGTCGTCGTCGCCAGCGCCGCCGCGGCGCCGCTCGTGCGCTGCAGGTCCGCCAAGCGGCGGAGTGTCGCCGCCTCGATCAGCGGCCCGTCGCCCGCGAGCACGAGCGTCTGGCCATGCGTGCCCTCGAACAGGTGCGCCGCGGCCATCACCGCGTGCCCGGTGCCCAGCTGCTCGCGCTGCTCGGCGAACTCCACCTGCCCGCGCCGGGCGTCCTCCGCGAAGATCTCCCGCACCACGTCCTGCCGGTAACCGACCACGACGACCACCCGCTCGCACCCCGCCTGGCGGCACGCCTCGGCCACCCAGCGGACCATCGGGGCGCCCGCGCACGGGAACGCCACCTTCGGAAGGTCGCCCTTCATCCGCGTGCCCTTGCCCGCGGCCAGGATGATCGCTGAGAACGCCATGCCCGCCTCGCGACGAGACAGCCCGCTGGGCGCCCCTCGAGGGGCTCGGCGCCGGGCCAAGAAAGTTGGCCCGCTAGGATTCGAACCTAGACCAAAGGTACCAAAAACCTTTGTGCTACCGTTACACCACGGGCCACCGAACCGTCGCCGTAAACTCCTGTTACACCGGGTCTTACGACCAAGTTCGACCATCCGAGCAGACCACCGACGCGGGTCCGCCGGATCGTCTTCCGGACACGCCTGAAGGCGTCTCCGGGAGCCCGACCGGGTGGGGGGCCGCGGCGTACTTCTCCGGAGCCGGGTCATCCATCAGCCGCGATGGGACGACTCGTGCCCGCGCCTCGCCCCGGGTCAGGCCAGAGGCCATTTCCGGGGTTCCGTCACGGGCGGCTCTCCACGTGGAGAAGGGGGGAGAGTGTAGGGAAACGGGACGGGGAGTCAATCGGGCGGGCGGCGCTATTCGCGGTCCATTTCCGGATCGGCGACCTCGTCCGCGCTGGGTGTCGAGGCGCTCCGGAGCGCCGCCTCGCTCACCGTGTCGTAGGCCGACGCCAGCAGCCCGATGATCGGAAAGCCGCCCTTGGGGAAGGGGCTGGGGCCGAGGCGACGCAGCAGGGCGTGGCGGACGGTGGGGGGGTGGGGCGTAGTGTCGACGTCGTCGAGCGTCGGGCCCGCGCCCCAGAAGGCGTCGAGGCATTGGTCCAGCGGGGGGCCGGGGTCGAGGTCGGCGCCGCCCATCGCGCCCGCGCGCCGCGCGCCCGAGACGCTCTCGCTGGTGGCGGCGCGCCGAGCACGCAGGTGGTCGAGCAGGTCGGCGCTCGAGATGCCTCGCAATTCGAAGATCACGAAGGGCTCGGTCTCGAGGCGCTTGGCGACCGCCGCGCCCAGCGCACACGCGTGGCGGCACCAGCCCTGGCGACGCGTGCAGTTGCACGTCGGCGAGATCTCCGACGCCTCCGTCGGGAAGAGGCGCAGCCCGAG
>CAYVSR010000255.1:0-4911 GCA_964453125.1 uncultured Phycisphaeraceae bacterium
CCAGCCACCCCGGCCCCGTCGCGTTCGTGTCCGCCGTGTGCCACACGTCCATCGAGAGAAAGTGCGAGCGGTTCGGGTTGGGGTAGCCGACGCCCTGCACGATCGCGAGCATCCCCTCGTCGTGCAGCGCCTTCAGCCCCTCGAGGCGCGGGTGCAGGCCGACATCCGCCTTCGAGTCGAGCCGCAGGATCTCCTGCTCCGGCACGCCGATGCCCGGGCGACCGTCGTAGTACGCGCGCTCGCCCAGCGGGATGACCGTGTTCAGCCCGTCATTCCCGCCGCCCAGCTGCACCACCACGAGGATGCGCTCCTCCGGCACGCCCGGCGCGGAGGTCACGCCCCCCGCGCCCGCCGCGAGCGCCCGCGCCGAAGCCTCCACGAACGCCGGGACCGTCAGCGCCGCGGACGCCAGCGTGACGCCGCGACCGAGGAACACGCGTCGCGTGAAGGCTCTCGAGTTGTGCATGTCCATGCCCATGTCGGGAGGCTCCGTGGGGGTGCGGTCAGCAGAGCTGGTATTCCGGCGCGGCGGAGATCAGCGTGAGGCATTCGGTGACGACGTCGGGCGTGACGGCGCGCCCGCCGATGCGGTCGATCAGAAGCCGGGCGCGCTCGGCGCTCGCGCCGCCCAGCGTGACGCGGAGCAGGTGGTCGACAACCTTCGTCGCGTCGCGCTCCGCGCCCGGCTCGCGTGCGCCCAGTTCGGCGAGCAGGGGGGTGGGGTCGTACCCGTGCGCCTCGAACGGCTCGAAGTCGCTGCCCGGCAGACGCCCGGTGAGCAGGTACACGAGGATGTTCTGGCGCACGTACAGCGTCGAGGTGTTCACCCACGAGCGCCCGCCCTCCCACCCGGCGACGCTGGGCGGGAAGAACAGCTCCTGCCCCATGCGCTCCATCGCGTCCACCAGCACGCCCAGATCGCGCGCGGGAGCGCCCAGCGATCGGATCGCGCCGACGACCAGCTCGACCGGGCTCTTGATCTGCGCCCCCTCGTTCGATTCGTCGTAGAAGCGCTCCGACAGGAACAGCAGCCGGAGCGCGGGCCTGAGTTCGTAGCGGCCGCGCACCAGCGCCGAAGCGATCTGGCGCACCGCCTGCTTCTCACCCTCCGTCCGCTCGCGTTCGTCCTCCGGGAGGTCGCAGCGCACGAAGAAGCGGTACAGCCCATCCGCCAGGAACCGCGAGCACTCGGCCCGCGCGAGAATGGCCCGCACGAAATCGTCGCCCGTGAGCGCCCCGGATGCGCCAAGAATCGTCTTGGGCCCGCCGTCGTGCCACGCCTCTCTGAAGACGAACTCGTTGCCCTCGAACGTGTGCCCCGTCAGCGCCCGCGCCCCCTCCTGGATGTCGCGCTCCGTGTACGCGCCCTCGCCCAGGCTGAACAACTCCATCAGCTCTCGCGCCAGGTTCTCGTTGGGCCGCTCCTTGCGGCTGTTGTGATTGTCCAGGTACCCCAGCATCGCCGGGTCGCGGATCAGGCGCAGCAGCACGTCCCCAAAGTTCCCCAGCGCGTTCGCCCGGAACATCTGGTTCTGTCGCAGGCAGTGCGCCGAGTTCTCGATCTTCCGGTAACTCGTTGCCAACCGGCCGTGCCAGAAGAGCGTCATCTTCTCCTCGAGCGGGCGCGGCGTCTCGATCATCCGCGCCAGCCACCAACGCTGCATCTGCTGGATCTGCTCCCGGTCCCGCCGCTGCTGCTCCTGCCTGCGCAGACGCAGCCTGGCCAGCGTGTCCTCGTCCCCCGCGCGCTGGGCGCGCCGGTACTCGGCCCGATTCGTCTCGTCCACGTCCATGATCGACAGATCGAACCGGTCGTCGCGCTCCCCCTCGTACGCGATCTTGTCCACCTCCAGCAGATGATCGACCGCGCGCTCCGGGCCCCACAACGCCAGCGTGCGAGCCTGCGCCGGCGTGCCGCCGAACCCCGCGCGCCACAGCAACCGGCGCGCCTGCGCTTCGCCGAACGCCGCGCCGTCGATCGGCCGCATCGACGCTCCCGAGTCTCTCGCGCCCGCCTTCGCCATCCGCCGCTCCAGTCTGCCCCGCGCCGCCCTTCCGACGAAGAGCCAACGCCCTCGCGCCCGCGCGCATTGCACCGACAAGCCCCGCGCCGAACACCCGAATGCTATCGGTCCACCCCGCGCCGGGCTTCCGCGCCGCGCCCCGACCTCGGGGCAAGGTCCGCCGAACGCTCCCACGTCACCAGCCCCGCGCGAAGGTCGCGCAGCGGGTAGAACGTCTCCCGCCACCGGATGCCCCCGCGCCGCAGCGTCCGCGAGGCGGAGTTCATCAGCGCGATGGGCAGCAACGCCATCAGGATCGGCGCCCCCAGCGCCGCGACCCGCGGCCAGCCCATCCGTCGCGCGAGCGTCGCCGCGGGAACCGCGTTCGCCATCAGCGCGCCGCACGCCGCCAGCCCCGCCCACCGCGCCCCGCCGCCCGCCGCGAACCCGATCGCCGGACCCAGCGCCGCGGCGCACCACACCCCCGCGAACGCCAGCGCCGCCAGCGCCACCAGCGACACGCGAAACCCCAGCACGGCGAAGTGGTTCTTCTCAAGGTCGCGCAGCAGCTGCGGCACGCTCGCGCCCCAGTCCGCGTCCGCGTCCGGCCCGCCGATCCGCCCACGCGTCCGCCCGCCCGATGCCCGCACCAGCAGCCCCAACTTCAGATCGTCAACCACCTCCATGCGCAGGCGCTCGTGCCCGCCGATTGCGCGGTACGTCTCCGCCCTGATCAGGTTGAACGCCCCAACACCCACGCACGCGCGGGGCCGGTCACGGTTCACCCGCGCCGCGTGCGGCAGCCACAACAGCGAGAACCCGAGCAGCGCCGTCTTGCCCGCCAGCGTCGAGTGGCGCACTCCGGGCACCAGGCACACGTGCTCCACCTCCTCCGCCTCGCCCACCGCCACCGCCCGCGCGATCGAGTCGTCGCTCAGCCAGATGTCCGCGTCCGTGAACAAGACCCACTCGCCCCGCGCCTCGCGCGCTCCCAGATGGCACGCGTGGCACTTGCCCAGCCAGCCGGCCGGAAGCGAATCGACCCGAACCACGCGCAGCCGGCCGTCCGACGCGTGTTCCGCTGCCAGACTCGCCAGCGCCTCGCTCGTGCCGTCCGTCGATCGATCGTCAACGACCACCACCTCGAGATCGACGCCCCGCTGCGCCAGCAGTCGGCGCACCGTCTGTCCGATGCGCGCCGCCTCATCGCGCGCGGGCACGACGACGGACACCCGCGCCGGCGCGCCCGACGACACCGAGGGCGTCGCTTCCAGCACGGGCACAAACCTCGCGTCCCACATCCGCTTCAGCGCGTGCAGAAGCCAGGCCGCGCAGACCACCCACAGCCAGATGCTCACCGGGCTCACGCGTCGCGCCTCACTCCCGCGCCTCGCCCGCGGAGAGTCGGCGCACACCGCCGTCCTCCGTGCGCAGCAGCGCATGCCCGTCGTCATCGATGCCCAGCAGCGTCCCCTCCGCCCGTGAGCCGTCGGGCAGCGTGTACGCCGCGCGACGCCCGACGCCCGCCAGCGCCCCTCGCGCCGCCGCGAGCGTCGCCTCGCACAGGCCACGCCCGCTCAGCGCCTCCGCCAGCCTCGCCAGCACGCGCCCGAGCAGCGCGTCGAGGTCCACGACCGCGCCGCGCACCTCCAGCAGCGTTGTCGCGCGCTCGCGCACGTCCGCCGGCAGCGCATCGCGTCCGAAGTTCGCATTCACGCCCACGCCCACGAGCGCCCATCGTTGCCCGCCCTCGGCCTGCACCACTTCAACGAGAGCGCCGCAGACCTTCCGCCCGCCGACCACCACGTCGTTGGGCCACTTCAATCCCACCGGCGCCGCCCCCTCGACCGACTCACGCACCGCGCCGACACACGCCAGCCCCACGCGCACGCCCAGCCCGTCCACGGCGGCCGCCCAATCCGCCCCCAGCGGCCACGCCAGCGTCACCCAAAGCCCACCGGCCGGGCTCGACCACGGCCGGCCCTGCCTCCCCACACCGCCGGACTGCCGTTCTGCGACAAACGCCCGCGCTCCGGCCCTCGTGCCCGCCGCAACCCACTCCCGGGCGTCCCGGCTCGTCGACGTCGTCTCCCCGGCGCGCGCGACCTCGATAGGCCCCTGACGTGTCGCGATGGCATCCGAACAAAGACTGTACATCTGTGGAACTGGGGGCTGTGTACGCCGTGCGCCTGCGCGAACTATCGCGATGTCCTGTGCTTCGCACGCCTCCGGGATCCCGCCTCCCGCGACGATATAGTCTCTCCCCCGTGACCGCCGAGCCGCTGAGCCAGACGCCCCCCGCCCGACGATCGGTCTCCTCGACCGTGACGGCGGCGCTGCTCGCCCTCGCCGTGCTCGCCGGCGCCCCATGCGTCGTCGCGGCGCTGCTCGCCGGCGGCAGGACACTCGCCCGGTTCGACCCACTGCACGCCGCCCGTCTCGACCCCGTCTCGGCCACGCCGAGCGATGCACACCAGGTGGTGCGCAGCGAGCGTTTCAACCATCGCCTGACCCGCGCCCGCGGCGCGCGCCGAGAAGCACGCCCCGCCAGGGACTGGTCTCGCGCGCGCCTCATCGAATCGCGCGCCTCGACCACCGCGCCCTCGCCCGGCGCCGCCTGGGGCGCCCGCGAAGCGCTGCTCGCGCTCCCGCCCCCGGCCCGCGCGGCCTGACCGCGCCGTTCCGCGGCCCCTCTCGCACGGCCGGCTCCCACCCGCGGAGCCTCCCGGCGTAGGCGGGCCCGCCGCCATCCCCATCGCACGAACTCCACCGCGCCGGTCGCCGCAGCACGCGCCCCATCTCGGGCGCCCGCGCCGCCCGCGCTCGCCCCAAGGATCATCATGGCCTCGCAGACCAAAGGCATCCCCGTCGTCGGCCCGCTGCTCAACGTCATCTTCGGCACGCGCAC
>CAYVSR010000256.1:0-1755 GCA_964453125.1 uncultured Phycisphaeraceae bacterium
GGTAGGCCAGCTCGCGGGCGATTTCGGCATGGGCACCGAGCTTGGCGACGAGCACGGCCGCCGCGCTTTCGCCACTATTGGAAAGCACGCGGATCAGGTGGTGAACGATCTCCCACGCGGTAACGCGCGAATCGCTGGCCGGATCCCATGCGGCGGAGAGTTCCTCGGGCCGGAGCAGCCGCACCTTGCCGCGCTTCGATTCGACGATACAGGCCTCGACCATGCCGGCGACGCTGGTGTTCTTGGACTTGGAGAGCTGCTCGGCCACGCCGTACTCGCCCTCGTCGAAGCCCGACTGCTCGAACCAGGTCAGCGCCCAGCGGCTGTCGGCGTCGAAGTCGCCCTCCTGCTCGGCCAGCGCCTCGTCGAGGGTCTGGTTAATGAGGGCCAGCGCCTCGCGCACAGAGAGGGGCTTTCCCTCCGCGTCGAGCACCCTGGCATAGCGGGTGTAGATCGCCATGCCCGGGCCGATGGCCGCCTGCGCCAAGTCCACCGGCGCGATGTTGCCGCGCTGGAGATGGGCGAGTGCTCCGGGCAACTCGGCCTTGAGAGCGGTGACGAAATCGCGCCGCGTGGCGATGGAAGCATCGGCGGCGCGCGGGCGGCAGACGAGAATGATGCTGGAGGCGAGGGCGTTGGTATCCATCGCGATCTGGCGAGTACGCATTTCCGTTCTTATTGGCCAAGTGCCACTAACGGCGAACCCCGCCTCGATGACCGCGGCCAGGAAAGTGTCCCAGCCCGTATTCGTTGTGCCTTCGTCTCCATCGCTTTCTGACTGCTTGAAGGCGTAGTAGATGGTGACCGGAAAGGCCGGGTGTCCCTGCTCGGCGAGGCGGTGCATTGCCTGCGTCATACCGTCGAGGAAGAAAGTCTCCGCCTTCTCCTTGCTGCCGTGGCGATAGGGCGTAGCGACCAATTCTTCGGCCTTGGGCACGGCGAGCGTGGCAAAGAGATCGGGGAAGATCGGCCTCAGTGAGCGACGGAGCCAGACGTAGAAGAAGTCCGACAGGTCGGCGTAGCCGATGTTGTCGTAATACGGCGGGTCGGTAGAGACAAGCTTGTCGGAAGACGTGTCCTGTGTTGCAGCATCCGCTTGTGTGCTCAAGCCTGCCGCGAGCGGCTGCATCCAGTTTAGAGGGTCGCACGAGTAGAACACTGCCGCATCAACGCTACCTGTCGCGCTGCCAAGGAAGTTTGGTTCCCCATAGTCCCACATCATCGGCAACGCTTGCCGCCCAAAGCAGTGCTGTGCCTTTTCTCCAACGGCGTTCCACCGGACGAGGCTATTGCCAGTCATAGCCATCCGGTCTACTGCAAACGCCAAGTAGACACACACCGCCTCTGCGTAGGCCGTCACACCAATCCCGCCATCGCGGAGGTGCTTGGCGTCATCGGAGAGGCCGGCCGCAAGGGCGTCCCGCTGCGCCCGCTCGCGCGCTTCCTGCACCAGGTCAGAGAAGGTTGTCAGCGCCACGAGCTGGCGGCGAGTGAACAGCTTGCCGTAGTTCGTGAGACCGTATAGCACACACCAGAAAGCGGTTCTTCCCTTGCTTTCTCTAGGCAGTTCCTGACTGGGCGCGTAGAAATCATGGTCACACTGCGCCGCCGCACTGTGTTCGGACGTCGGCGCAAGATAGACGCGCCCGCGGTCGCCCTCGGCCACGATGGCCATCAGGCGGGCGCCCATACGACCCGCCATGCCCTCGGCCTTGATGTAGTCGCCTGAAATCGGCGTCTGCGACATCAGGCAAC
>CAYVSR010000256.1:1765-4889 GCA_964453125.1 uncultured Phycisphaeraceae bacterium
CGTCGGTCTTGGTGCCGTTCTTCGCCCCCTCCGCATCCTTCGGCTTCCCCACCCTCACCGTGAAGCGGTAGTCGACGTTCTCGATCACCGGCTCGACGTACGCCTCCTTCCCCGCCTTGGTAGAGAGCATGAAGGTCGAGGCGAGCGGCACGTCCACCTGCGCGAAGGCCGGATTGGGGCTCTTCACCGTGCGCGCCCAGAGCCAGGCAATGACCGTCAGTGAGCGCCCGACGTAAGGCTTCAGGTCGGGCCGGTCCTTCGCCATCGCGGCCGTCACCTCCACCTTCGGGTAGAGGTGGCCGATGCGCTTCTCGGCCTCATCGCGCATCCACTGCCCGTAGTAGCGCACGTCCTCGGCGAGGCCCTGTGCCCCCCTCCACTGCTTGGCGAAGAGGTCCTTGTCCTTGCGCGCCGCCGGGCTCACGGGCGGTTTGCCTGCGAACTTCGGCGGGATCTCGATCATCGCCTTGTTGATGAGCACGGCGACCGGGTTGAGGTCGCTGGCATGCGCCTCGAGCCCGAGCCGCTGCGCCTCGAGCGGGAGCGCCCCGCCGCCGGCGAACGGGTCGTGGAAGGCCGGGAGCCTGTAGCGGTCGAACAGCTCCTTCGCGCGTGGATGGTCGGCGTTCTCGGCGCAAGCACGGCGCCAGGACTGCCAGATCTCGTCGCGCGCCGCTTGCAGGACCGATTCGTTCGTCGTGTTCTCCCACTGCACGAGGTCCTCGATGATGCCGAAGAGACGCTCGCGTTCCTTCTGCTGCTTCGTCTCGGTGGGGAACAGGTCGGGCCGGGAGGACGGGTCATCCACCATCTGGGCGAAGATGACGGCCCGTGCCGCGGCGAGCGGCCGTCGCGCCCACCACAGATGGAGTGTGGAAGGGTGTCCGTGCCGGATGGACTTCTCACGCGCACAGGCCTTGTTGATCGCGTCGAGGGGGAGAGCGACCTCGATGAGCTTCCTGGCGGGTTCAGGCACGCGAATGCTCCACGAGTGGCTGGATCTCGCGGCCGAGCACAACCGGGTCGTCCCGGAGCGCCGCCGCGGCGCCGGACACAACGGCGACCGACTGCTGCATGCTCACAATCTCGTCGGCGGGCAACCGCTCCGCATTGACCAGGTTGTCGACCGGCACTCCGGCGTGCCGCCTGACGGTCGCCGTCATTGCCTTGAAGTCGCCGTCGAGCTGATCGACGAGTTCGCGCACGCCGAGGCTGATCCGCTCCTCAGTGCGAGTGAACATGGCAGCGGACACCCGGGTGGAGTGAGTCGCGAGAACATCGATCATGCGCATCTTCATGCCTGTCCCCTTCTCTTCGGCGGCGCCCAGGAATGCCTGCTTCATGTCGACGGCGATCTGGTAGGGGATCTCGTCGTACAGGTCTCGCCGGACAGTCTCGAGCGCGCCGAGCATCTTTGATCTCGCCTGGCCCAGCAGCTCGGCGGTAACCCGCTCGGTGTGCTCGACCATCGACTCGAAGTCCTTGTGAAGCAGATCCTGGGAGGCGGGCACGATCCTGGACAGGTCCTTGAGCAGATCGATTCCGTGCTGCTGCGCGAGCACGATAAGTTTCTCGCTCCACTTTTCCAGACGCTGCCTCATCTGGTCGCCGAAGAAATCGGTCCAGGCGAACGTGATGCCGTCGAGAATCGGCTTGGCGATCTCGCGGGGGAGGTCGTAGTGACCGGAAGTCGGACTCGTGAATCGTCCGGCGCGCCGGCTGATGGCCCGCAGCGTGCACCAGTGGATGCGCCTCCACCCCATCACGATGTGGTCCAGTTCGTTGCTCCCGCGTTCGATGGCGCGCTTCAGGCGTTCGGCCAGTACATCCCGCGACGCGCATATGTCTTGAACGAACCGCTCGTGATGGTCTCCGAGTTTGCGCTCAAGAAAGGCCGCGAGGCGATCGATCGCCTCGCCCATCTCCTTCCGGCGCGCGGCGGTGAAGACGGCGCTCTGTTCCAGCGACGCCTTCTCCTTGGCGCAGGTTTCGAGCATTTGATCGATGACGAGTCGAATACGTTGATGCAGCGCACGCGACTGCGCTTCGACGCCATAGTCCGCGGCGACGCGCTGCATGTGAGCGCGAACCGCGGGAACCTGCGTTTGCTCGACGGAGTCCAGTGTTCGCTTCTTCGACGTCGAGTGTCCGGCAAGGACGAGATAGTCCTTCGCCGATGTGGTGAAAACCTGGCATTGGCCGAAGGCCGACGCGAGTGGTCCGACTCGGCCCGGATCGTGCGCCCTCTCGGCGAGATCGCGAGCAAACTCGCGGAGCTGTGACTGCACGGCGGTCGTGGCGGCCGCATTCCTAGCCTGAACCACGTCGGCGTCGCTCGCGCCTTCGCCGAGGTCAAACTCCTCTCTTGCCGAGTCGAGATCGAGATCGTCCGACGCGGTCCCGACAAACGTGAGCGCGGCTTCGCGCCCATCCATGACCACTTGGCGGATGAAGTCATCCGACTGCATCAACGCCTTGATGTCTCTTGTGAGGATCCGCTTGATGTTGAAGACGATCCAGACGAAGCGGCAGGTCTTGAGATAGCCGCGCGTAACCTGTTCGCGCGCTTCGTTGGGATCATTAATGCCGGGAAGGTCGACGACCTTCACGCCGCCGGCCAGCGATTGAAAGGGCCCACGAACCCGCACAGTCTCGACAATCGGCCAATAGGAGTGCTTGGAATCGAGGTACTCGCGCAGCTTGTTCCGGAACTCCTCAAAGTTCGCCGACCGGAAATTCACGCGGCCCTCGTCAAGCGCGCGGCGGATTTCCGGCGGCTCTCGCAGCTTGCTCAAATGGTACGACTCGACGGGGACGCTCTCTTCGACCTGGTAGACGGCGCGGAGCTTGTCCAGCGCCGCCTTAGAGATTCCGGTCGCTTCGGATCGTTCGCCGAGATCTTCGCCGTTCCGCGCAGCCGACCGATCGGCGATGTCCTGCGTGAGGTTGTTGATCTCGGTCTGCCACGATTCACGAGAGATGAACACGACCTCTGCCGAGTAGTCGGGTCCGTACTGATACGCGACCTCAGAGATGGCCGCGGTGCACGCCCGCATGTTGCTGACGGGAAGAATGCGAGCATCAAGCAGCGCATTGAGTAGCGTGCTCTTGCCCGAGCCCGTTC
>CAYVSR010000257.1:0-4289 GCA_964453125.1 uncultured Phycisphaeraceae bacterium
TTCGGCGAGAAATACGGCGAGGAAGTGCGTGTGCTGACGATGGGGGCCGACGAAGCTCCTTCAACCTCCTCACCCCCGCCAACAACGCCGTCGGCGTCTCCACCGGCCCCACCTTCAACTGGCAGACCGCCCCCCTCGCCACCGACTACTCCATCACCGTCTCCATCAACCCCGACCTCGCAGACCCCGTCTTCCAGGACAACGTCAACACCCCCGGCATCGGCCTCCCCGCCGGCCTCCTCACCTACGCCACCCGCTACTACTGGTCCGTCACCGCCTCCAACCTCGGCGGACAGACCCCCACCGCCTCCGGCACCTTCACCTTCAAGGTCCGCGTCTACGGCGACATCAGCGGCAACGGCGTCGTTGACTTCGCCGACCTCAACATCGTCCTCGGTCAGTTCGGCCAGACCGGCCCCGGCCTCCCCGGCGACGTCAACGGCGACCTCATCGTCAACTTCGCCGACCTCAACATCGTGCTGAGCAACTTCGGCCAGTCGTAAGCCTCACGACCCGGCGACCAACCCAAGGCCGGCGCTCACCGATGGGCGCCGGCCTTTCTCATGCGCGCATCACCCCTCCGCCTCGAGCGCACGCACCATCCTGTCGTACGTCGCCATGTCCAGCGACACGAAGTGACCCACCAGCGCCGGATCGAAATGCGACCCCGCGCACTTCCGGATTTCTTCAACCACGTGCGCCCTGTCCAGCGCCCCGCGGTACGCGCGGCTGCTGCTCATCGCGTCGAACGCGTCCGCCAGCCCGATGATCCGCCCGAACAGCGGGATCGCCTCCCCCGCCAGCCCCTCGGGGTACCCGCCACCCGCGAACTTCTCGTGGTGGTGCAGCACGCCCCCCATCCCCGGCGCCAACTGCGGAATATCCCGCAAGATCTTCCGCCCCGTCGCCGGGTGCGCCTTGATCAGCGCGAACTCCTCCTCCGTCAGCCTCGAGGGCTTCCGCAGCACCGCCTCCGGCACCCCGATCTTGCCCACGTCGTGCACAAGCCCCGCGACGCGAACGCGCTCCACGCTCTCCGGGTCCAGCCCCGCCGCCGCCGCCAGGCGCGCCGACAGATGCGCCACCCGCTCGCTGTGCCCGCGCGTGTACGCGTCCTTCGCGTCGATCGACGCCACCAGCGCCTCCACCGCGCCCATGAACAGCGCCTGACGCTCCGTCGCGTGGCGCCGCTCGACGTCCGCGCGCATCAGGCTCGCCAGCGCCAGCGCCGCAAGTTTCGCCAGCCCGATCGCGAAGTCCGCCGAGTCGTCGTCCGCCTGCTTGCCGCCGAGCGTCGCCGCCGCCGCGTGCGACGCCGCGATCGTCATCGCGTCCGCGCCCCGGTTGTCGAGGTACAGAAACCCCGCCACCACCGGCCCCACCACCACGGGCACGCACAGCGCCTCGTCAATCTCCAGCTTCACGATGCTCATCGCGTCCGACAGCGCACCGGTCCGCTGCGCCGCCGTCAGGCGCGCCGGCTTCCCGCTCGTCGCCTCCCGGATCAGCGACCGCGACAGCCGCGGCGACTGACCCGGATCGATCCCGATCCCCACCGACGCCACCACCTCCACGTTCCCGTCGCCAAAGTGCTTCAGAAACGCCGCGTTCGCGAACCCCGCCCCGCGCGCCGCCGCGTCCACCACCGCCTCCGCGAACGCCGCTTCATCACCCGCCGCATGGATCGCCGCAGCGCACTCCAGCAGCAGCGCCAGCCTGCGCTGCGCCACCGTCGGCGCCCCGTGCCGCCCCGGATCCTCGAACCGCACCACCGACGAGTCCGGATCGTCGGGCGTGAACAGGTCCGACACGCCGAACGCGCCGATCGTCGCCGGCCCGTCTCCCGTGTCCGGAGGCGCGTCTCCGCCCACCGCCCCCGTCTCGAGCAATCGGAACGAGAACGGCGCGATCACCACCAGATCCCCGTCGCGCAGCGGGCAGGCACGCCACGCCTGCAGGCGCACCCCGTTCACGTATGTCCCGTGGCGCGAGTTCGTGTCCGTGATCTGCCACCGCCCCCGCGCCCCCGCCCCCTCGTCCGCCCGCGCCGCCAGGTACGACAACTCCGCATGATCGCGCGACACCTGCTCGTGCGCCGCCAGCGACACCGCGTGCCCGCTCCGCCTCCCGATGCCGTACGGCCCCGGCGCCGCCAGCGCGACCCGCACGGGCGTCGGCCCAGCCACCGCCACGAAAAGCGTCTCAGCCATCTGCCCCAAACCCTACCACGCGCTCCACTTCCCTACTCCACCTCGAAGATCACTTCCACCTCCACCGGCGCGCCCAGGGGCAGGTCCGCCGCGCCCACCGCCGCCCGCGCGTGCTTCCCCGCCTCGCCGAACACCTCCACCATCAACTCGCTCGCGCCGTTCGCCACCTGCGGCTGCTTATGGAACCCGCGATCGCTCGCCACGAACACCCCGAGGCGCACCACACGGCGCACCTTGTCGAGGCTCCCGAGCGCCGCCGCCGCCACCGCCAGCGCGTTGATCGCGCACTGCCTCGCGCACGCCTTCGCCTCCGGCTGCCCCACCTCGCTCGGCACCATCCCCTGCGCCGCCAGCGCCCCATCCTTGAACGGCACCTGCCCCGACACGAACAGCAGGTTCCCCGTCCGCACCGAGGGCACGTACGCCGCCACCGGCATCGGCGCCTTCGGCAGCACGATCCCCAACTCACGCAGTCGTTCGGTAGGCGTTTGCATCGGTGGCTCTCCCGGGCGCCGGCCCGCGCCCTCGCTTTTTCTTCGTTGCCCCCGGTCCGGGCGGAACCGCCCGGCGTTGACTTGCGGATCGTACCCGGTACTGTTCCCCCGCACGTGCGGCTGGTGCGCTCGTCGGCTTCGCCGGACTGAATGTCCAACAATGCACTGATGGGCGCCTCAGGCGCCGATCTGATTCCCGGCGAAACCCTCGCGGCACACCGACATCCCGATCGACCGGCGCGGCATGGTCGCGCCCGGCGGCGTTTCACGCCCCGGGTTCCTCCCCTGCCCCGCGCGGTCAGCCTTGTGTCCCGCCCGTCACGCCGTCGGCCCACCGCCAGCCCGCACGCTGGCAAGCCCCGACCGCCCCGGGCCCCGTGTGTCCGTGTCTCTGTTTCGATCGGGAATGTCAGGCGGAACCGGCCCCGTCGCGGATGTGCGCGACGTCTCGCCCCCGCCGCAAGTGTCCACAAGGAGAACCCATGGTTCAGACGAAGGCCCGCAAGGGCGGCTTCACGCTGATCGAGCTGCTGGTGGTGGTGTCCATCATCGGCCTGCTCATCGGCATCCTGCTCCCCGCGCTCAGCCGCGCCAAGAAGCAGGCCCAGCAGATCAAGGACAGCGCCCAGGTCCGCGAGATCCACCGCGGCCTCGTCGCGTTCGCCCAGAACAACCGCGACCGCTACCCCACCCCCGCCACCTACGACAAGCTCAACCACACCGAAGGCCCCGGCACGCCCGGCACCGCGGCCCTCAACGCCCAGCTCGGCGCCGCCCAGGCCAAGAAGAACCGCACCGGCGCCATCATGGCCATCCTGATCGCCACCGGCACGGTCACCACCGAGCAGTGCATCAGCCCCGCTGAGGCCGAGGGTCAGATCCGCAAGGACCCCGACTTCCAGTTCGGCGACATCCAGCAGGCCAACGGCGACAAGACCCAGGCCCTCTGGGACCCCGGCTTCGTCGGCTCGGGCGCCAAGAACGACGCCTTCGTCGCCAACCCCGGCACCGACCTCAGCAATCCCCCCGACAACCCGACCACCGGTCAGGTCAACGTCGCCAACAACTCCTACGCCTGGCAGCCCCACTACGGCGCCCGCCAGTCCAGCGCCGCCTGGTCCACCACCTACGCCGCCACCGACCCCGTCATGGGCAACCGCGGCCCCCGCTACGCCCCCACGCAGGCCAACCAGGGCACCGCTGACCCCTACCCCCTCTTCCCCGGTCCCCAGGGTTCCACCAGCACCACCCTCCTCATCCACGGCGGCAAGAAGACGTGGGAAGGCAACTACGTCTACAACGACGGCCACGTTCAGTCTGAGAACAGCGCCTCTCCCCCCAACATCAAGATGGCCTACCAGCCCAGCGGCGGCGGCACCGAACTCTACGTCCAGGACAACCTCTTCTTCGACGAGACCTGGGAGAACGACGGCTCGCTCCAGTCGCAGAACCGCGGCAACTACTTCTTCCGTCAGTGGCCACTCGGCTTCGACCTCTCCGTGCAGAACACCAACCTCACCGACTCCGCGGTGTGGGACGGCAAGGACTCGGGCGCCGGCGGCTCGCAGTGGCTCGGGACCTGATC
>CAYVSR010000257.1:4299-4880 GCA_964453125.1 uncultured Phycisphaeraceae bacterium
ACCTGATCTCCCGCCAATCCTCCTGACCTGATCACCTGATCATCCCCGCGGGGCGGCTCACACGAGCCGCCCCGCTTTCGTTCCTACACTCCCCGCCCGTGACGCAGAAAGCCGTCTATCTCGAGACCTTCGGCTGCCAGATGAACGAGCTGGACAGCGAACTGGTCGTCGGCTCCCTCCGCGCCCTCGGCTACCGCTTCGTCGCCGAGCCCGACGACGCCGACGTCGTCCTCTACAACACCTGCTCCGTCCGCGACCACGCCGAGCAGAAGGTCCGCAGCCGCCTCGGAGAAGACCGCCTCCGCAAACTCCGCGAGCCGCACGTCGTCGTCGGCGTCCTCGGATGCATGGCCGAACGCGACGGCCAGGACCTCATCCGGCGCATGCCCGTCGTCGATGTCCTCTGCGGCCCCGGCGAACTCGACAAGCTCCCCGCCCTCCTCGACAACGCCGTGCGCACCCGCGAGTCCTTTCTCGCCGACGCCCCGCGCGAGGGCGAGCGCCCGCCGATGCGCTCCGCCCGCCAGGTCGCCCTGCAGGGCGGCGCCAGCCGACGCACCGCCACCCTCGCCGCCGCCGAA
>CAYVSR010000258.1:0-4857 GCA_964453125.1 uncultured Phycisphaeraceae bacterium
GAGATCGGGGATGGTCGCCGGCGGATCCACTGCACGAACTGGATCGAGCTGTACCACGAGCACGTTGGGCGCCCGGTCACCCGAAGCAATCCAGAGAGGCCTCACCGGTCTCAATAAGTACGGGCGTTTCCACGACGAGGAAAACTAGATCGCGCCCGGATGAACTAAGCAACACTTCCCATGGGGGCGCGGGCGTCCGCGAGACATGCGTCCATTGCCGATGCTGCATGTGGCCGCCCAACACAGAATCGACGACCCCTTCCACCTCGCCAGAGGCCGCGGGTGGATCCGGGACCTGTGGGAGCGGGCGGAAACTCCCATCGAGCAAGTCAATTCGCCCATCAGCAGGCCGGACTTTCGTCGGCTGATTCAAGTGAAATGGACGAAAGCGACGATGGGAGTTGCCATCTAGTCCACTTCGGGCTACCATGATTCCTGAGAGGAGAACGCTGCAATGACCAAAACGGACGAGACCGGCAAGATGAGGGATGATCTATTCCACCTCGCCCGTGTGGCGATGGGTGGTCAACCTCAGAACTTGCAGCTTCTCGTTCGCAAGCTCGCCCGGCGATACAAGACCACCGACAGCGAGCTTTCGGCACAGCTGACGGGCCTGCTTCGCCAGACGCCAGTCCGCGGGTCTCCAACCCGTCGGGCGGAAGTATCTGGCTTGCCCCTCGACAACGACTCCCGGCTACCGCTGGTGCGCCTGGTCGAGACGCCCGAGCTCGAGATCGAGCCGGTCTATGACGAAACGACGTGGGGCTCGCTCCGCCAGGTCGTCAATGAGCAGCGTCGTCTCGACCGCCTCACTGAAGCCGGCATCGAGCCCACGCGATCGGTCCTCTTCACTGGACCGCCCGGCGTGGGGAAAACCTTCGCTGCCAAATGGATCGCCCGGGAGCTCGGCCGGCCGCTGGCTACGCTGGACCTCTCCGCCGTGATGAGCAGCTTCCTGGGCCGCACCGGGAACAACGTCCGCGTGGTGCTCGACTACGCCAAGGCCCACGACTGCGTGCTTCTTCTTGACGAGCTCGACGCCGTGGCCAAGCGCCGTGATGACTCGACCGAGATCGGCGAGCTCAAGCGCCTGGTAACCGTGCTGCTCCAGGAGATTGACGAGTGGCCGGCGTCGGGCCTTTTGCTCGCCGCGACGAATCACCCGGACCTTCTCGACCCGGCCGTGTGGCGTCGGTTCGAGATGGTCATCAACTTCCCCTTGCCCTCGCGTGAGCACTTGGCCGCGGTGTTCCGTGATCTCTTGGAGAGCCCCGATTCGTCACCTTGGCCGGCTATCCTCGGCGTCGCGCTTTCCGGTTCATCGTTCAGCGACGCCGCCCAGAGGGTTCGCCGCGCCCGTCGTATGGCAGCGCTCAACAGCGGCGACATCGAGCACGAGCTCGAAGCCATCGTCAAGGCTGCCGCAGAGAGCCTCGGCAGAGAAGACAATCAGGACCTTGCCCTCCGCCTGTCGCGGGTCGCGGGGATTTCGCAGCGTCAGGCCAGCGAGATCACAGGCGTGAGCCGCGACACGATCCGCAAACACGAGCAGAAGATCGGAGCGTGACGCATGGCGAAGCGACCGAACTACCTCCTGGGATATGGTGAGCGGCTCACTGAGCCGGTCGAGATCAGGGGCAGGGGAGGCGAGAAGCTCCCGCCGTACCCCTTCAATGAAGCCAAGGCCAGGCTGACCCGCATGCTCACGGCCACGGTCGAGAGCATCAAGCGCCTCCCGGAGTCCGCGTGCCCGGATGGCCAGGCGGTCGCCTCCTTCACGCTGCACCCGGAGTACTTCGCCAAGAGCTACCACCCCGGCGGGTTTTTCCAGGAGGCGGGGTTGCGGCCGGTGGGCAGCAGGTCCAGGACCATCAAGCCGCAAAAGCGCAGCCGCGGCCGAGCGCCCGAGGAGATGGTGACGACTGAGTACTTCGTCGCCGGTGCCAGATCATCCTTCGAGAAGCTCGCGCGGAACCTGCCCGACCGCCCGGAGACGCCGGCGCTTGCCCGTCAGCTCGCCGCGATCGAGACGATCGCGGCGGTCGAGCCGGGAGCGCGGGTGAAGCCTCTGCCTCAAAGGAAGGAACGGATTCCCGTAGAGGTCGTGCTCCACGCCAGCGAGACGCAGCGCGACCGCTTCATCTTGCGCGGGTTCCAGAAGTACATGGCGGAGCAGGGGCTCGAGCCCGACTTGGAGCGAGTGTTCTTCGCTGGCCGGCTGTGCTTTCTGCGCATGTACGCGCGGCCCGAGCAAGCGGAGTCGATCGCCAAGTTCTCGTTCCTCCGCGTGCTGCGCGAGATGCCCAAGCTCCGGACGACGACGCCCATCCTGCGGGGAAAGCACCACCGGCCGAAGGCGGCGGAGCTCCCGGCCGGTGACGCGATCGACCCGAACCTCCGCATCGCCGTCTTTGATGGCGGTCTCCCGCCCAAGAGCCCGTTGCTGGCATGGGCAAACGCCTTCGACGTGCCTGGGGTGGGGCCGGCCGACAAGGATCTCCTTTGGCACGGCGAGACGGTGACGTCCGCGCTTCTTTTCGGCTCGGCTGACGCGGCGAAGGTGGCGCGCCCGGTGTGCGGAGTCGACCACTACCGCGTGCTCGACAAGGACTCAGAGAAGGACCCGTTCGAGCTCTACGACGTGCTGGAGCGCATTGAGACGATTCTGGACACCAATCCCTACGAGTTCATCTCGCTGAGCATGGGGCCGACGCTTCCCGTCGATGACGAGGAGGTTCACGCTTGGACGGCCGTGCTCGACGAGAAGCTCGCCGAAGGGCGGTGTCTTGCCACCATCGCGGCGGGCAATACGGGGGCTGAGCCCGTCGATCCGGTGCTGCAGAAGTGGCGCGTGCAGGTGCCTTCGGATTGTGTGAACGGCCTTACCGTTGGTGCCACCGACCGGCGCACGGGCGAGTGGAACCGCTCGCCCTACAGCTCTCGAGGCCCAGGACGGTCACCAGGAATCGTCAAGCCCGACCTGGTGACGTTTGGCGGCAGCGATGCGGAGCCCTTCTGGGTCTTCGATCCCGATACGCCGGGGCGCATAATTGCCACGGCCGGGACGAGTTACGCCGCGCCGGCCGCGATGCGCGCCGGTGCGGGTGTCCGTGCGCACTTCGGCCCGGTGCTCAGCCCGCTCGCGATCAAGGCGCTCTTGATCCACGGCGCTGACGACGGCGGTCATACTCGCGATGAGGTGGGGTGGGGCCGGTTGCCGGCCACGATCGAAGACCTCACCGTCTGCCCCGACGGGTGCGTTCGCATCGTGTATCAGGACGAGATCACCGCGGCGAAGTACCGCCGCATCCGCATCCCGCTGCCCTCAGAGGGCCTGGAGGGCTCGGTCTACATCACCGCGACCTTCAGCTTCGCCACCGAGGTTGATCCGGAGCACCCAGGCAACTACACCCGGAGCGGGCTGTCGATCTTCTTCCGACCGGATATGACCAAGTTTAGCGACGATGACGCCCTGCATCCCAAGACGGCCGAGTTCTTTCAGCCCACGAAGCTCTACCCCGTCGAGCAGGAGCTTCGCGAGGATGCGCACAAGTGGGAGACGTGCCTCCACATGCGCAAACGCAAACAGGCGTCGAGCCTTCAAGAGCCAGTGTTCGACATCCACTACAACGCCAGGAGCGAGGGGCACAACGACAGCGCGCCCCGTCGCATCCGTTACGCTCTCGTCATCACCGTCGAGGCGCCGAAGGTCAAGGACCTTTACGACCGCGTGGTCCGGGCGTACCGGGCCAAACTGCAACCGCTCAACCCCGTTATCGAGGTGCCCATCCGACCGTCGTAACGGCCGCGAGGCGCCGCCAAATCAGGAGCATGTACCTATGAGCAACACGAACGGACTCAAGCCCGGCAACGACGCCCCAAAGTCAGGTCAGTACCAGGAGATCGGCCCCCGTGGCGGCAAAGGCCGCGAGGTCACCAGCGTGAAGGGCGAATCCCTTCCGCCGACGACTCAGCAGGGGGCGTCATACAAGCTGGTGGACCCCAGCAAGAACAAGTCGGGGCGATAGTCTCGGGAAGGTTGAACAACTCCGGCAGCGCGTGCTACGCCCAGAAAGTGTTCAACCGAATGGAATCTCGTGCGCGATCGACCGGCACAGCTAGTCACTTTGTCTGAGCGTCCGACCAACTCGGCGGCGGCGTTGCTTGACCGCGCGGATTTGGAACGGCTCGAGGTTTCGACCAGGCTCGCCGCTGATCCTGTGCGCCGCGGCGAACTCGGCCAGTTTTTCACGCCTTCAGCGGTCGCCCGTTTCATGGCCTCGATGATCGACCTCCCGAAGCGGCGCGAGACGCTGCGCATCCTGGACGCGGGCGGCGGGAACGGGATGCTGACGGCCGCGGCTATCGCGGAAATCTGTGGGCGTAAGTCGCGTCCCGTGTCGATCTTGGCCACCGCCTGGGAGGTTGACGAGGCGATCCTTCCCCCGCTGGAGCGCACACTTGATGCGTGTGCGTCGGTGTGCGATCGCGCGGGTGTCCGGTTCTCTGGGGACATCCGCCACGGCGATTTCATCCATGACGCAACTGCGCTCCTGGACCCGAACGCACTCTTCAATCAGACAGAGCCTCGCTTCGACGTGGCGATCCTCAATCCGCCGTATCGAAAGCTCCGCAGCGACAGCGAGGGGCGGGCTTGGCTTCGCAGTGTCGGCATCGAGACCAGCAACCTCTACGCCGCTTTCGTGTGGCTGGCGACGGAGCTTCTGGACGACGCTGGCGAGCTTGTGGCGATCACGCCCCGCAGCTACATGAACGGTCCGTATTTTCGGCCGTTCCGCCGGGCGATGCTCACGACGATGAGCTTCCGCCGCGTGCACGTCTACCAGACGCGCGACA
>CAYVSR010000259.1:0-4850 GCA_964453125.1 uncultured Phycisphaeraceae bacterium
CGTATTGAGTTCACGGGCGGCGCGATCCACTTCAACGGCTTCGATCCCAACGGCATTCCGACCTACGTGCTGGCTGCTGGATACGACGCGCAACAAGCCGTTCTCGGCTGGAGGTACGCGGCTCGTTACGCGAATTGGCTTCACAACGACAAGGCCATGACCCGCGAGGCGTTCGAGAGCGGCGCGTACGACACGAACTCCTTCGGCGTCCTGCCCGACGGCACGCTCACGGACCAGGCAGCGCACTCGCCGAACGCGAAGTTCTGGATCCCCACGCTCGACGAGTGGATCAAGGCCGCGTACTACGACCCCGCGAAGGACGGCGGCGCGGGCGGCTATTGGCTCCACCCCGGTCAGAGCGACATCCCGCTGATTTCCGGTCGTCCTGGTGACCCGGGCGCGCAGACCGGCGCCGGCGTGAGCGAGTTCCCCTATCCTTATGGAATCGCGCTCTACCCCGCGCTCGGGCCGTGGGGCCTTTACGACATGTCCGGCGGAGTTAACGAATGGACGGAGACGCTGGATCGCCTCGCGATGGAACGCTTCGGAAAGGGAACTTCGACCGGTCAGGGATGGGGTTACGAATTCGGAGATCGAATCGATCGGGTTAGTTCGACCACGCCCGATCGACTGCTCGGGTTCCGTCTCGCTTCGGTAGTTCCAAGCCCCGGAACACTGCTCGCAGGATTCTGTGCGACGATGTTCCTCAACTTTCGAAGAGGTACACGATGAAACTGACAAGTCTTCTAGTCGCCGCAGCAGTCGTCTTGACTGTCCTCTCACAGGCGCACGCAGACGAGGATGCGACGCCTCCTGTGATCACGTTTAGCCCTTCGGGCGCCGGTGTTGTGAACACGCTCTTTCTTAACGGCGACGGATCCTACAACGTCGGCATCGAAGTCACGTACACCCTGGGTTCGACGACGGTCACGCTCCGCCCGGGTGTGAACGGCCAGGTCATCAGCAATCTCGCCATTCTGCACAATCACAGCACGAATAATGCGAACTTCAATATTGCAAAGTCTGCGAACGGCGCGATGACGTTCGGAGGCGTTGCGCTGATGGGCTGGGACGGGAGGAATACCGGGAACGTCATCATCACTGAACTCCGAACTACCGGCAACGTCGGAACGATCGAGGTAAACAGCATTGTCGATTCGGATCATCTCTCGGTGGACATTGGCGGCAACCTGACAGGCGCGTTGAGACTGATCAAGGCGCCGAGTGGACTCGCGTTTCCTCAACTTGAAGCCCGTGTTCGCGGGAATCTCCTCGGTGTGATCGATGGCCCGACCGGGACGAATTGGAATTTCACCATCGAACGCCTTGAAGTGGACGGCAATATCGGCACATCAAGCACTTCTGTGAACATCTGGCCACGCGGCGACATCAAACGCATCTCCGCAGGCGGCGCGGTTTACGCCAATATCGACGCCACGAAGTATGTGGCGACGGGCGACATCGGCCATATCGGCTGCGCTGGCAGCGCGCTCTCGGGTTCCGTAAAGGCGAGGAAATTCGCTGCAATCTCTCCTTCCGGCTTCACTCCTGGGCTCTTCGTCACGGCAGTCACGGGTGACCTCGACGCGAACATCACGCTCACCAATGCCATGGACCGAGAGATCCGTGTCGGCCGCTCTTTCCTAACCGGGCGCACTATCGCGCTGCCCGCTGATGGGCTGGTCGGGCAAGTCATCTTGAACGGCGGCAACAATTCGACCGGCGCGTCATGGGCAGGCACCGTCACTCTTAACAACGCCAGCCTGACCAATGTGCCCTATTACAGCAATACCGTCGAAGATGTCGGAGGAGGATCGGTCGGCCTCGCGTCATTTCATCTGCACGATTCCTCATGCGAACCGCCGAGCAACTCCACTGTTGTGCTCCACGTTTCTCCCACCTGCACTCTTGAAGGTGACCCGACATGCGTTGATCTTCTCGCGTGTGTAAGTTCGCCAAACATTGCCCGCATGCGTTTCTACGGCCCGCTTGAAGACCTAGCGGCGAGCAACGCGGCCATCTCAGCCGACACGGCAGTCACCGTCCAGCGCCGCGCGCTTGTGAGCAACCCCACGCCTTGGGAGTCGATCTCGGACACCGCGTCTGAGTACAAACTTCAACTCGAAGGCACTACGTCAGTTTCCAGCCGCACCCAACTCCGGTTCTTCCGCGCAGACGCAGAGGATTTTTACCATGGTTACGAGTATCGCGTGTCGCGAAAGAACGGACAAACCGCGCTGAAGTGCCGCGGGGTGACGGGAACTCCTGTTGTTGCCGACTTCGCGTATACCTTTGCGATTTTCTTCGACTGCCGCGGCGGCCTCGTGGACGTGTTCGACATGGATGAGGATGGCATCCTTAGCTACGCTGACATATATGCTTGGATGGCGGACCAGCAGGATTTCAACGGCGACGGTGCGGACCAGAATGACCTTGCCACACTGATTCAGGCGATCCTCGACTACGAGGCTGGCGCGTAACAGAGTACTACGACCGCCACACCCACGAGATTATCTACACTCTTTACTTCATGTCTCCCCGCGTCGTCATCACGGGCATGGGCTGGGTCACCCCGCTGGGCGCGGGGGTCGAGCCCGTCTGGGCGCGCCTCCTAAAGGGCGACATCGGCATCGACCGCATCTCACGCTTCGACGCCGCGTCTTTCTCCACCGATTTCGCCGCCGAGGTCAAGGGCTTCACTCTCGCCGACCACTTCGACCGCGCGCCCGAGCACGAGGGCGCCGGGCTGAACACCTGCTTCGCGCTCGCCGCCGCCGCGCAGGCCTGGCGCCAGGCCAAACTCGGCGACGCCCCCCTCACCGGCCGGCGCTCGCGGCGCACGGGCGTCTACCTCGGCTCGGGCGAGGGCTCGCTCGACCTCGACAACTTCATCGCCACCAACCTCGGCGCGTGGCGCGAAGACACGCGCACCGTCGACACCCGCGCCTGGGCCTCCGCCGCGCTCGAGCGCCTCAACGTGCGCCGCGAACTCGAGCAGGAGCCCAACATGCCCCTCTCGCACGTGGCGCACGCCTTCGGCGCCGGGGGCCCCGC
This sequence comes from uncultured Phycisphaeraceae bacterium, assembly GCA_964453125.1. Classification (GTDB taxonomy): domain Bacteria; phylum Planctomycetota; class Phycisphaerae; order Phycisphaerales; family UBA1924; genus CAYVSR01. The sequence goes on from CAYVSR010000259.1 coordinate 3,055, forward strand.
GTACAACTGTCTCACCGCCTGCGCCGCCTCCACGCAGGCCATCGGCGAAGCCACAGAAATCCTCCGGCGCGGCGACGCCGACATGATGATCGCCGGCGGCGCCCACACCATGATCCACCCGCTCGGCGTCACCGGCTTCATCCGCCTCACCGCCCTCTCCAGCCGACGCGACGACCACACCCACGCCTCCCGACCCTTCGACGCCACGCGCAACGGCTTCGTGATGGGCGAGGGCGCGGGCATGCTTATCCTCGAGACACTCGCCCACGCCAAGGCCCGCGGCGCCACGCCGCTCGCCGAGATCGTCGGCTACGGCTCTTCCGCCGACGCCTTCCGCATCACCGACATCGAGCCCGACGGCGCCGGCGCGCAAGCCTCCATGCGAGAGGCGCTCGCCGAGGCCGGCATCGACCCGCACGCTGCCGACGCAAACGGCCGACCCGGCGTGCACTACATCTCCGCCCACGGCACGGGCACGAAAGAGAACGACTCGATCGAGACCCGCGGCATCCACGCGGTGTTCGGCCCCAACGCCCCGCGCGTGCCGGTGTCGAGCGTCAAGAGCATGTTCGGCCACCTCATCGCCGCCGCGGGCGCGGTGGAACTCATCACCTGCGTGCAGGCCATCCGCACCGGCTGGTTGCCCCCGACGATGAACCTGCACCAGCCCGACCCGGAGTGCGACCTCGACTACATCCCCAACGCGGCGCGCGACGAGCGCAGCCGCGGCGTCGATGTGTGCCTCAGCAACTCCTTCGGCTTCGGCGGCCAGAACGACACGCTGATCGTGAAGCGCTTCGCGGAGTGAGCGGGCACGCGCGCTCCTGAAGCGGCTCATATATGCTGGCCCCGCGCCCCCGACGCCGGAGCCACGCCCTGCTGTCAGCCACGCCAACACGCGCCCAGCCCGCTCGCGCCGCGAGCGATGTGTCGGACGGCGCACCGGCGCTTTGCGCCCAACCCAGCGCGCCGGTGAACCACGCCGCACCCGGCGCGTCACCCACCGCTCCCTCTCCCGCGCCGAGCGGGAGAGGCGCAGGAGAGGGCTCCACCCCGACCGCTTCTTCTCGCCTCGACTCTCCCACGACGCCGACAGCGCGCCGCTTCACCCAGCCCCGCATCGTGCGCGCCGGAGTCTTCCTCGTCGGCGCGTGCACGCTGCTGGGCCTGCTCGCCTTCGTGCAGAGTTCGCGCGCCCCCGCGTGGTGGGCCCGCGCGGCGGCCCTGCCGACCGACGCCGCCGATCTCGCCGACCGTGTCGAGCGCGGCATCGCCACCGAACTGCACCGCGGCAGGCCCGACGCCGAACCCTGGACCGTCGCCCTCACCGCCCAGCAGGCCAACGCCTGGCTCACCCACCGCCTGCCCCTCTGGCTCGCCAACCAGCGCGCCGCGGGCGCGCCCGAATCGGCGGCGCCCGACGTGCGAATCGCCATGCGCCGCGGCGCGCTCCACCTCGGCGCCCGCGCCACGCGCGACGGCCGCGTCGTCTCGATCGCGCTGCGCCCGCGCGATGGCGAACCCGGCGCCGACACGTCCTTCCACATCGGCCGCCTCACGCTGCCCAGCGCGTGGGTCCTGCCCGCGCTGCGCGACGCAGCGCGCGACGACAAGTCTCGCGCGCTGCTGAGCGCCCTGACGGGCGCCTCCGCCGCGACGCCGTCGCACGCACCATCGAATGCACCGGGCGCCAGCGCCGACGCCGCCGCGCTCTCGCTGCCCCTCGAAGACGGCCGACGCGTGCGCCTCATCGGCGTGCGCATCGAGCCCGACCGCCTCATCCTCACCTGCGCCAC
>CAYVSR010000260.1:0-4828 GCA_964453125.1 uncultured Phycisphaeraceae bacterium
CCCGGCGCCGCCGCGACCGCGAGGGCGCGTGCCCCGGCGTTCAACGCCGCGATGCTCGACGGCTCGGTCTCCGCCCACGCCGACCCGCCGGCGGCTTTCGAGGACCCGCTGCCCTGAGCGCCGTGGCGCGCCGCGCCGATCACGCGCGCATCGCGCGCAGCACGACCAGCGTGGTGTCGTCGATCCGCTTGTTGAGGCCGCCGAACCTGCGGTTCTCCCACACGATGTGGTCGGCGATCTTGTCCGCCGTGGCGTCCGGCTCGGCGCCGAGCACGTCGAGCAGCGCCTGGCGCACCCGCTTCTTGCCGTACTTCTCACCGTCGAACGACATCGTGTCCGGCAGGCCGTCGGTGTACGCGAGCAGCACGTCGCCGGGCTTGAGGTCGAACGAGCCGCGCTGGTAGCGCTGGGCGGGGTCCACGCCCACCGCCATGCCCCCGGTCGTCAGCTCGTGCAGGTCCGAGAGCGCCGGCGCACGCCCCGCCGGCATGCTCACCACGATCGGCGGCTCGTGCCCCGCGTTGCAGTACGTCAGGCGCAGCCGGTGCGGGTCCAGCACGCCGTAGAACAGCGTCGCGAACTCGTTGTCCAGCGTGTCGCGGCAGAGGGCCTGGTTCACGCGGTTCACGATCTCGTCGAGGTCGTAAAGGTCCTGCGCGTACGCGCGCACGAACGACCGCACCGAGGCCATCAGCAGCGCCGCGGCCACGCCCTTGCCCACCACGTCGCCCAGCGCCACGCCCAGGTGCCCGTTGAGTTCGATGAAGTCGTAGAAGTCGCCCGACAGTTCGAACGAGGGGATCGCCCGCCCCGCGACCTGCACGTTGCGCACGACGGGCGCCCGCCCCGGCAGCAGGCGCTTCTGCACGTCCGCGGCGAGGCGCACCTGGCGCTGCACTCGTCGGTGGTCGCGCTCCGTCTCGAGGAGACGCCGGCTCGCCAGCGCCGTCGCGCTCTGCTCCGCGATGGCCCGGAACAGCCCGCGCTCCGCGGCGCTGAACCGGCGCCGGTTCTTCGAGAACAGGCGCATCACGCCCAGCGGCCTCCCGCCGAACACGAGCCCCGCGGCCATCATCGAGACCAGCCCCTCGCGCCGGCGCGCATCGAGGTTGGGCGCCGAGGTCTCGGAGAGCAGGTCCTCGATGATCACCACGTCGCCCGTGAGCGCCGCGCGGTCGGGCACCGAGTCAGCCGGCACCGCGACCGACGCCGCGACGTAGTCCGGGCTCAGACCGTGCCACGCGCGCAGCACCAACAGCCTCGCCGAGTCGTCGAACGCGCGAACAGTCCCCGCGTCCGCGCCCAGCAGCTCGACCGCCGACCGGATCGCCACGCGCAGCAGCGCGTCCGTCTCGCCCGCGCCGGCCAGCAGCGTCGAGAGCCGACGCATCGCTTCCAACTCGTCCACGCGCCGGCGAAGCTGCACCTCGCGCTCGCACAGTTCGGACACGATCGACGCCAGCAGCGTCACGAACCGGCGCACGTCCTCGGGTCGCTCGACCCCCTCCGGCGCGCCCGCCCCGTCCGTGCCGAGAATCGCGAGTTCGCCGATCGGGCCGCTCGAGAGCGACAGCGGCGCCGAGAACCACGCGGGCGCGCCGTCCTCGCCGCCGTCGCCCGAGCCCCGCTCGCGCACCGCCCACGCCCGCCCGGCGCCGGCGGCCCCCTGACCAACGCCAGGCCGCGCCGCGACGATCGTCCGCCCAAGCGGGTCTCGCAGCGTGACCGGCGCGCCGGCGAACGCCGTGGCCGCCTCGCACAGCGCGGCGAGCGACCCGTCGGTCAGGAAGTCCGTGATCGTTGCGTCGGCGCCGTGCATCCGTGCGAGCGAGCGGCGCCCGCTCAGCGCCCCCCCGCCTGCCAGAGCGCGCGGAGCGCGCCGATCAGCGGGTCGGGCGCGACGCCCAGCCTCGCCTCGATCCGCTCGACAGCGCTCAGCCCGGTCTCGACGTCCTCGGCCGAGCCGGTCTGACGCCCCAGGTACGCGAGCAGCAGGCCAGCGTCCCGCCCGTGCGCATCGTCACGCGACGCCGCCTCGCGCAGCGATTCGAGCACCGCCTTGAGGCGCTCGGCCCGCGGCAGCAGCGCCGCGTCGTACTCCGCCGCCGCCAGCTCCGGGTGCGCCCGGAAGACCGCCCGCGCGTTGATCGCGGCGGAGAGAAACATCCCCGCGCCGAGCTGCGCGTGCATCCGCGCGATCGCGGGCATCGGGTCGTCGGGACGCGCCAGCATGGCCTTGGTGAACGACTCTTCCGCGTCGAACCACTTGTTCTTCGCCAGCGCCTCCTGGCCCGCGAGCATGTTCCGCTCCAGCGCCGTGGGGTCGGTCGTCGGGTCGATGAACGTCGCGACGCGAGGGCGCACCGTGCCAAGCAGGTCCGCCGTCTCCTTCTTCACGCTCTCCTTGTCGGGCTTGACGCCGCCCGTCTCGCCGTCGGCGTTCTCGTCGTCCTCGTCGCCCAGGCCGTCGTCGCGGTCCGCCTCGGCGCCGGCGCGCATCAGCGTCTCGCGCAGCCGATCGAGTCGCGCCTTGAACGTCTCCGGCTGGTCGCGCTTCTGGTCCGCCGCCGTCGGCGCCTCGCCCGGCGCCGCTTCGACGCCCGGCGGGCGCGGCAGCGCGGGCGCGGGCTCTTCCGCGCCCTGCTCGCCCATCTTCGCGGGCTCCTCAGGCGGGCGCACCCAACCCGCCGGCGCTCCGGCTTCCTTCGCTTCCGCGTCCTTCGCTTCGGCCCTCGATTCGGGCGTGGGCGGCGCCTGACGCGCGTTTCCCACGCGGCCTTCTTCTAGTTGCTTCACCAGGCGCTGGTACGTGCTCTCCGTTTCCACCTTCCCGCCCTCGGGCGCGGGCTCGGCGGCGCTCGACAGCTTCCCCGACTCGATCGCGCCGGGGCGCGCGGGCGTCGTCGCCGTCGTCGTCGGCCGACCGCCCGCGACCGGACCGCGACCCGGCGGGAGCGCGCCCGGGACCGGCGCCGGCGGCAGCGCGTACACCCCACGGAGCGACGACGCGCCGATGCCCTGCGAACCGTCGCCTTGCGCGCCCGCGCGGGGCGCGAACGTCACCGGGTCGGAGGCGTCGTTCGTGGTGAATCGGCTGAGCGAGCGCAGCGAGCCCGACTGCAGCGTCGCGGGATTGATGCCGATCGCGCTCTCGCCCGCGCGGGTCGGCGCGAGCGAAGCGCCGCTGACGCCGGCGGATTCGCGCTGCAGCACCGTCGAGTTCGCCAGCGCGCTGGGCAGCGCGTTCGTCGAGAGCCCCATCTGCTGCTGCAGCCCGTCGATCCCGCTGACGCCGCGCGCCGCGAGCCCCGACGCGAACGAATCGCGCTGGAACTGGAACAGGTCGTCCGAGCCCGTGCGCCCGCGGAAGTCCAGCGCGCCCGAGTACCCCACGCTCCCGCGGAACTGGCGCCCGCCGCCCACCTCGCCCGTGACGATCGCGTTGTTCAGGCGCGCCTGGTTGGCGATGGAGGGGCGCGTCGCCCCGGGCGCCACCTGCGCCGAAGCGCCGCCGCCCGACTGCCCCAGCCGCTTCTGCAGCGCCGTGCCCGAGCCCAGCGCGTTACCGCCCGACTGCGCCGACGCGCTCTGCGCCAGCATCGCCGCGCCCGCCGCCAGCCCTGCGATCGACCACAGCGCCCGGGTCGTTGCCCCGCGCCTCGCCGTCCGTGCAACGTCGTGGAAGTGGCTCATGACACAATCCTATGCAGTGGCCCGCCCGTTCCAAGCCCCCCGGGCGCCGAGGGCCTCACTCCGCGCCCGCTGCCCGCGGCGGGCTCGGGATCTCCACGCCCACGACCGTCCCTTCGCCGAGCACCGATCGCACCCACGCCGTGCCGCCCATCGCCCGGGCCGCATGCCGGACGATCGCCAGCCCGAGCCCCGTGCCCCGTCGTTGCCCCGTGGCCCCGCCGCTCCGCGCGCTATCGGCCTGATAAAACCGCTCGAACACCCGCGCCTGATGCGCCAGCGGGATGCCCACCCCACGGTCTTCCACCTCGAAGCGCAGGACCGACGCGCCCTCGCGCACCTCCACCGCGCCCCGCACGTCGATCCGCGTCCGCTCGTGCGCGAACTTCGTCGCGTTCTCCACCAGGTTCCGGAGAATCAACGCCACCAGCCGGGCGTCGGTCGCCGCACCCTCGAGCGACGCGTCGAACCGCACGGCCAGCTCCAGCCCCCGCTCGCGGCAGACCGCGCCGAATTCCGCGTCCAGCGCTTCGGTGATCTCGGCCACCCGCAGCGCCGACACCCGCACCTGGATCTCGGGGCTCTCGACCCGGGCCAGGTCCAGCAGATCGCGCACAAGGTCCTCGAGGCGGCCCACCTGCGATCGGATCATCCCCAGCACGCGCGCCCGCATCCGCTCGTCCGCCGCCGCCCCCGAGTCCAGCGTCTCGAGCGCCGCCCGGATCGCCGCCAGCGGCGTGCGCAGCTCGTGCGACGCGTTCGCCACGAACTCCGTCCGCACTCGCGCGGCGTCGGCTGTTTCCGTGACGTCGCGGATCGCGACGATGGCCGCCGCCGCGCCGCCGATCGTCGCCCGCCCGACCGAGAAGTCGCACGTTCGCTCGCCCGCCGCCCCGGGGAACCGCACGCGCTGCGTGAACCGCTGCGTGTGCGCCGATGCCGCAAGGGCGCTGAGCGCATCGGAGCGCGTGAGCAGGTCGCCGAACCGCCGGCCGACGAGCGACCCGCGGGTCAGGCCGAAAAACGCCTCGGCGCCCTCGTTCGCCGCGACGACAAGCCCATCCGCGTCGAGCGCCACCGTCGGGTCCGCGAGCGCGGCCAGCGTGGCGCGCACGCCGTCGAGCGGGTCGGCGCGTTG
>CAYVSR010000261.1:0-4806 GCA_964453125.1 uncultured Phycisphaeraceae bacterium
GCCGGTGGTGCACGCCGATGCGGAACACCGCGCCCAGCTTGAACGGCAGGAACGCGAGGAACGAGGCGACGAAATTCACGGCGACGACGTCGGACAGCCGCAGCCTGCGCAGCGGCCTGAGCACGCCCCAGAACGCCGCGCCGTTGATCGCCGCGGACACAACCGCCAGGCCGATGAGCGCGCCGGGCTGCCACAGCGGCGCGGCGAGCAGGCGGCGCAGTTCCTCGCGCCGCGGCCCCGCGAAGGCCTCGTTGGCGCACCACGCCAGCAGCGCGACGCCCACAGCGAAGCCGAGCGCCTGCAGCGCGAGCCGTCCGGCGCGACGGCGCGGGCGAGATGGATCCGAGGCGGTCGGGCCGCTTGGATCGGTGGTGGGGGGAGGCCCGGGCACGATGGGCACAGGACCGGGCGCGCTCACGACGCCGCCGCGCGCGGTTCGCCCGTCGCCACGCGCGAGCCGGCCTGCGCCGAGGCGGCGCCGGGCTGCGCGGGAGCGTCAATCCAGGCGTATTCGAGATCGGCGTGGAAGACCTCGCGGAAGAGGTCGCTCTTGCGCTGCGAGCCCCAGATGTCCACCGCGGGGTCTGCCGGGGCTTCAATGCCGAGGCGGACGCTCGCGCGCCCTCGCGGGTCGGAGGCGGCACGTTCGACGCGGATGGCTCGGACGTTCTGCATGTGCGTGCGGTCGAGCCCGTCCGCCACGCGCAGGACCGCGGAGAGCGCGCGCACGAGATCGCGGTCCGCGCGCGCCAGGCTCGCCAGGTTCTCGTGCTTGCCCTTGGGCTCGGGCCCGCGGTGGTAGCGGGCGATGTTGGCGACGATCTCGATCTCGCGCCGCGTGAAGCCGGCCATGTCGCTGTGCATGATCAGGTGGTACGAGTGCAGGTGGTGGCGGGCGTAGTTGATGTGGTACCCGCAGTCGTGCAGCACGCCCGCGGCCTCGAGCAGGAGCCGGGCGTCCGGCTCGCGCCACATGGGGCCGCACGAGGCGTCCGCCGCGGCGCACAGGGCGGGGTCGCGCAGCGCCTGGTCGTAGAGTTGCAGCGCCAGCGAGGCGACGTGGTAGCAGTGGCGCCGCTCGTAGTTGCACGACGCCGCGAAGTGGCGCACCGACCGGATCTGCCCGCGCGAACGCGGCTCGCGCCCGGCGGACGAGGGCGCCGGCTCGGCCTCCGGCCCGGCGAAGAACTCGCCGATCATCGCCAGCAGCATCCCGTCGCGGATGCCGCCGTCGTTCACGCGCATCCGCTCGACGCCCAGGCGCGTCATCACGCGGTGCAGCACGCACACCCCGCCGACGATGATCTCGGCGCGCTGCTCGGAGAGGCCCGGCACGCGCAGCCGATCGCGCAGCGCCATGCCGCGCAGGCGGTCGAGCAGCCGGCCCACCTCCGCGCGCGTCATGTCGTACCCGCGCACCGTCGCCGACGCCCCCTTCGCGCCGCGCTCCTGCATCGCCACCTTCGCCACCGCCTCGAACGTCCCGCCCGAGCCCACCAGCAGCTGCGGCGTGAAGGGCAGGTCCGGCACGTGCTCGCGCACCACCCGGCGCACGTGCCGGCGCATCTCCTCATACCTCGCGCCCGCCGAGTCGTCCGGACCGCCGAACTGGTCCGTCAGACGCACCGCGCCCAGCGGCACGGTGTAGACCTGCTCGATCACCGCGCCGCTGCTCAGCACGATCTCCGTGCTCCCGCCCCCGATATCCACCACCGCCGCCGGCAGCGAGCGCAGGTCGAACGCGTGCGCGGCGCTGGTGTACGCCAGCTTCGCCTCCTGATGGGCGTCGATGATCTCGAGCGACAGCCCCGTGCGCTCGCGCAGCAGGCGTCGGAATTCTTCGCCGTTGCTTGCCTCGCGCACCGCCGCCGTCCCCACCACGCGGATGCGCTCCACGCCGTAGCCCTCGGCGATCTTGCGCATGTGGTCGATGACCAGCACGGCGCGCTCGACCGCGTCGGGCGACAGCGCGCCGCCCTCGCCCAGCCCCTTGCCCAGCCGGGCGATCTCGCGCTCGTCGTCGAGCACGCGGTAGTTCCCCTCGCCGAACGCCTCCGCGACGATCAGGCGGATGCTGTTCGTGCCCACATCGATCGCGGCGATGCGCCACGCCTTGGTCTCCGCGGGGGCGTCGGGAACCGCGGCGATCGTGTCGTGCGCGCCGCCGGCCGGTCGCGCTGCGATCGGCGTCGGCGCCGCTGTGGCGCGCGGGCTCGGTCGGCCGCCGGCGTGCTCGAGCGCGCGCTCGAACGCGTCCACGAAGCCGCCGGCGCGGAAGCCGCCCCACCATTCAAGAAACGCGCCGGCGCGGTCGGCGCGCTGCTCGGCCCAGCGCCGCTCCATCGCCTCGACGCCCCTGCGGAGGGGCTCGGGCACGCTCCCGCTCTCGAGCGCCTCGCGGAGGAAGCCCACGACCTGATGGCTGTCGTTGATGGCGCCCAGCGACTCCTGCATGTCCTCGAGGCGCTGGAGGAGGTCGCGCGTCGCGGCCTCGCTCGTGCCCGTGGCGTGCGTCTCCGCCGCGTACCGCAGGCGCTTGCCTGCCAGGCGGAGCGCGTGGAGCGATTCGATGTCCTTCAGGTCGTGCTCCGCCGCGGCACGGAAGTCGGTCAGGATGGCCAGCAGCGTGGCGCGCCCCGCTTCGCCGAAGAGCATGCGTCCCGTGGGTCCCGAGCCCTCGAGGTCGCGCAGTCCTCGCAGCAGTTTGCGACGCCGCCCGCGCAGGTCGCGCCGGGTGTGGCGCCCCGCCGCGTCGACGAGTTTGGCTTGCCCTTCCGCGCGACGCTCGCGCGCCAGGCGCAGCAGGCATTCGATCGCGGGCCCTGTCTCGGGCGCGGCTTTCTTCTGCGCCCGGGCCAGCAAGCCGGCCAGCACGTCCATGTCGCGCACCTGCCCCGCGGCCCGCCGGATTCGCCGCAACGCTTTGCGCCACGAGCGCAGGTCCTTCTCGCGCACGCACGCCTCGAAGAGGTCCAGCGACGCGGCCGCACGACGCGTCGCCACCCGCAGCTTGTGCACGTGCCCGGGGCCGTCCTCGCCGCCCGCGGCGGCGGCGGGCAAGCGGTCCATCACCGCCCCCAGCCGGGCGCGCAGGGCCCGTTCCGCCGCGTCGCGCAGCGTGGATTCGGGCGTCAGCCCTTCGAGGTCTTTGCGGCCCACCTCCATGCTTCGATCCTAGCCGCCCGGCGCTTGACCCGGCCCCGGCGCCGTTCGGTGCGCACGGGTCGGCGGCGCGGGCCGGTACACTCGTTCGGCCTCTCTTCGACACCCCAACCGTCTCATAACAGCCCGTCGCGCACGCGCGTCGAGACGCGCTCCGGCGGCGCCGAGAGCCACCCACATGCGGGCATTCACGGTCCCCACCATGATCACCACGCTTCTTCTCGCCGCCTGCGCTCAGACCGACACCGGCGCCCCCGCGGGCTCCGTCGCTCGGCCATCGAACCAGCCCGCCGCGGTGCGCACCGTGGCCGACGCCCAGCGCGCCGCCGCGGGCGCCAACGCCGTGCTCGGCCTCCCCGTCTTCGAGCGCACGCCCGACGAGATCCGCGCCTCCGTCGCGGCGGCGCTGGCCGAAGCCGACCGCCGCCTGGCCGAACTCGCATCGCAGCCCGCGGGCGACGCCACGTTCGAGTCCACCGTCGCCGCGCTCGACGACATCGCCTACCCCGTGGGCGTCACCGCCTCTCGCCTCTACCTCATGAAAGAGACGCAGGTCGACGAGGCCATCCGCGACGCCGCCACCGAGGCCGTGAACACCGTGTCGGACTGGCAGGTCAAGACCGTCTATCGCGAGGACGTCTACACCGCCGTCAAGGCCTTCGCCGACGCCTACGAGGCCAACAAGCGCCCGCGACTCAGCGGCGAGGACCTGAAGCTCTACAAGGACACCATGCGCGACTACCGGCGCGCCGGCCTCGCCCTGCCCAAGGAGACGCGCGACAAGGTCGAGGCGCTCCAGAAGGAACTCACCCGCCTCTCCACCGAGTTCGGCACGAACATCAACGACGCGAAGGTGACCCTCACCTTCACCGAGGCCGAGCTCGAGGGCGTCCCCGCCGACTTCCTCTCGCAGGTCCGCCAGCCCGGCGGCGCCTGCGCGGTGAAGGCGAACGTCACGCCGCAGTACATGACCGTGGCCCAGAACGCGAAGCGCGCCGACGTTCGCAAGCGCCTCGAGCAGGCCCGGTTCACGCTGGCGCAGGAGAAGAACGGCCCGCTGCTCGACCGCATCGTCGCCCTGCGCGACCAGATCGCCGGCCTGCTGGGCTACAAGTCCTGGGCCGATTACCAGATCGAGCCGCGCATGGCCAAGACCGCCGATCGCGCCATCGCGTTCCTGACCGACCTCAAGCAGGGCCTCGAGCCCAAGTTCCGCGCCGAGGTCGCCTCGTTCGCCAAACTCAAGGCGGCGGACACCGGCGAGGCCAGCCCGCGCATCGAGTCGTGGGACTGGCGCTACTACGAGAACCTGCTCAAGAAGCAGCAGTACGACGTGGACGCCGAGGCGCTGCGAGTCTACTTCCCCATGCAGGCCTGCCTCGACGGCATGTTCCGCGTGTACGAGACCCTCTTCGGCCTGCGCTTCGCGCAGCTCGACAACCCCTCCCCATGGGCCGAGGGCGTCACCCTGCACGCCGCGCTCGATTCGAAGACCGGCGAGGTGATGGGCCTGTTCTACCTCGACATGTATCCGCGCGAGGGCAAGTACAACCACTTCGCGCAGTTCGACATCATCGGCGAGCGCCTGCGCCCGGATGGCAAGCGCCAGCGCCCGGTCGTCGCGCTGGTGTGCAACTTCAATCC
>CAYVSR010000262.1:0-4799 GCA_964453125.1 uncultured Phycisphaeraceae bacterium
GCGGCGTCGCGATCGTTCACCCGGGCCAGCAGCCGCCCCCACGACCCGACCGTCGGCTTCAGCACCGCCGGGTACCCGACCCGCTCCACGGCTTCCAATCCCGAGGCGCCGCTGACGCCGACGCACACCCGGGGAGTGGGGATGCCCGCCGACGCGATCGCCAGCGTGGTCCGGAGCTTGTCGGAGCACACCTCGATCGCGTCCGCCCGGTTGACGCAGCGGACGCCGAAAGTCTCGAGGAACCGCGTCGCGGTCAGCGAGGCCGTGAGGCTGACGCACCGATCGAGCGCGAGGTCAACGCCCGCCCACCGACCGGGGCAGCCGGGCTCGAAGACCTCCGAGCGAACGTCGACGATCTCGACCTCGGCGCCCCTCACCGCGAAGGCCTCGATCAGCAGGGTTTCCTCGATGCGGATTCGGGTGTGGAGCAGAGCGATGCGCATGGGGTCGATCTCCGGGTGCGGGACGGGCAGGAACGGTGGAGGGTGACCGGGACAGACCGGGCTGCGGCCTCACTCGCCCCAGTCTTCCTCGACCTTGGGGGCGAGCCCGAAGGTCAAGGGCTCGACGCTCAGGACCTCAAGTTCCACGGCGCAGCCCGGGCAGGAGGCCACCTGCCCGCGCATCGGGGCGCGGTGCAGCCTCACGGGGGCGTCGCACTCGGGGCAGCAGGACTGGGCGGGGGCGGTCACGGAAGAGGACGCGGTGGACATTCGGGCTGGCTCCTGAGAGGCGGGATTGGAATGTGTGCAAACAACAACCCCCGGCTGATTTCACCGGGGGTTCGTCGGGGATCTCGTACGGCTGGCCTGGGACCTAGGCCGCGTCGAGCCACAACACCCGCCCGGTGGGGCTGGCTTTGGCTTTCGCGGCTTTGGTGGCGGTGGTGCGCATGTCGGTTCGTTCGGCGATCACAATATCGGCCCGGCGGACGGAGTCAACTTGAGCGGCGTCGGCCTCCCCAAGGCACGGAACGATCCTGCGTCGCGACGCGCAGCGCCGCCCGACCGACCGAAAAAACGACGCAAACCGGCGGCGCCATCGCCCGCGGTGGTAGACTTCGCGCCCGACGCCAACCGCCTTTGCAGGCGGCCCCCCGCAATTCCCGATGAGACGCTCGATGCACCACTCTTTCGACGGCGTGCGCGCGCGGGCCTCGGCCCTCGCCACGGACGGCTCGCCCCTTCTCGGGGCGGACGCCGCGCCGATCGACCGACGCGAACTCATGGTCCGTGCCGCCGGCGGCGTGGCCTTGGCCGGCCTCGCGGCGACGTGGCTCGCCGGCTGCGCCGAGAGCCGCGAGGTCACCGCCCTCCCCAATCCCGACTGGCCCGCCATGCCCCCGGCCGACGCGGGCGTGCGCCCCGCGAACCCCTCCAGCGGCGGGTGGACAGGCGAGATCTTCCCGCGCACCGCGTGGGCCAAGGGCGCCCCGATCGCCTCGCGCATGGACCCGATGCGCCCGGTCAAGCGCATCACCATCCACCACACCGCCGTCCCCTCGGGCACGATCCACAACCGCGCCGAGGCGTCGCAGATGATCGAGTCCGTCCGGCGCGCCCACATCACGCGCTCGGGCGAGCCCTTCGGCGACATCGGCTACCACTTCGTCATCGACCCGCTCGGCAACGTGTGGGAGGGGCGCAGCCTGCGCTACCAGGGCGCCCACGTCGCCAAGCAGAACGAGGGCAACCTCGGCATCGTCTGCATGGGCAACTTCGAGACCGAGCGCCCCAGCCCCGCGCAGATCGCCAGCCTCAACCGCTTCGTCGTCACCCAGATGCGCCGCTATTCGGTGTCGCTCGGCAACGTTCGCACGCACCGCGAGCTCGCCCCCACCGCGTGCCCGGGGCGCAACCTGCAACCGATCATCAACGTCGCCCGGGCCCGGGGCGGCGCGATGACGCTGGCGTAATCAATCGGCCGGGATCAGCAGCGAACTCGTTCTCGTCTCTTCTCTTCTCCCGTCGTGAAAGAGAATGCCATCCCGCCACTGCCGGCGTGATGATGAGTTAGCAGATGAGAGAGGCGGGGGTCATCGCTTCGATCATCGAATCTCGCTAGTCTTGATCAAGGATGCACGAGCTGCACTCATTCCTCAAGATACGGGATCGGCATGATCCCCAGTCGCCGCGCTTCCGCAATGTCGACGATGACGTGCGAGGGGTCATCCTGAATCTCGAAGAAATCGGCGTGCTGAGAGAATGTCTCTTGACCTGACTGCAACGCAGCGGCGAAGGTCAAGAGCGCGCTCTTGTCCGCGGCTTGCCACTCGTCAGGTAGATCGATGTCGACATCCGGCGGGCTGGTCCCGATCCGTGTGGTCTCCAGCATGGCGTGCTGCGTATGCGCCGCATCGAGCCAGAATCCCACGAAGCAATGACCCGGGATCAATACGAGAAACGGATCGATGCCGACCTTGCGAAGCGCTGACGCGAAGAGGACGCTCCCGTCGACGCAGTTCGCCTGCGCGTTCTCGACTGTTTCGTCGAGCAGCCGGACATGTTGCGAGAACACGGCGTTCGACTGAGACACTGTCGTGACGATGTTGCTATACCTGACGCCGTGCGCCGACAGCGCCGCCCAGTAGGCGAAGACCTGCGCGAGCACATCTTCCATGGTCCCCTTCTGATAACCGGCGAAATCTTGCACAACGCCTGCGGCAAGGGCATCATGGCGGAGCTCTTCAAGCCACGGGTGGTTCTCATTCACATAGGCAGCGAAGAGCCACATCGTGTTGATGAACGTCGGCGCGCCCGCGTCGTTATCTTCCATTGCACCAAAGATGCAATCGTTGATCGGCCGCATAGGCACAGTCTCGATTCGCTCCTCCGGCGGATCCGCGTCCACTTGCACGGTGAACACGATGTCCAGCGGCCGTTGCTGGCGCACCTTCAGCAGTGCGTCGTAATCGAATCGAAGTTTGGGCTTCAGGGTGTACTCTTGATTTGCGGTTGGTAAGGTCGCCTGAAATGTGCTCTTGGCAATGAGCGGCTGCGCCTCGATCGTGACTCGGACCACGGACCCGGCTCGATCCGGCGTGAGCTCGATTCCCAAAATGCCCTTAGGGTCGCCGATCACCGTCGAATCGTCGTCCCCGTTGCCCCCATCTGCATCCGTCTTGATCGTTGAAAGCGAAATAATCAGTGACGGGAAGAGCTGCCCATCGCATTCGACCTTCGGCTTCCACTGCGCAGCAGACAACTGACTTCCGATCGAAAGCGATCCGATGATGAGTGCGGGCAGCAAACGGCGCATTGAAGTCCCCTTTCTTGTGCGGTCAGAAAAATACGCTACCACAGACGTCTCTCGACCGCAACAGTTCCGGCGCATTCAGAGATTCGTCTTTTGTTTCGCGTCGCTAGCGGGACGTCCGTTGTGCGCGTGAGCATCGCGCCGGCCGCGCCGCCGACGTCGCTCCACCTTTCGCTAAACCGCCCCTTGACGATCGCGGCTCTGGTCTGCGCGAGAGCGCTGATCCGAGCGAGGACGCGCCGCACGCGCGACCGATCTACAGCCCCAACTCTCGCCGGATCGCGTGTTCCACCGCGAACTGGTCGTTCGTCTGCGCGAGGGTCGCGTCCGCCGCGGCTTTCGCCTCGTCCCACGCGTTGGCCACCGCGAGGCCGCGCCCGGCCCAGGCGAGCATCGCCGCGTCGTTGGGCGCATCGCCGATGGCCATCACCCGCTCGCGCGCCACGCCGAGCCGGTGCGCGAGGCGCTTGAGCGCCAGACCCTTGTCCGCGTCCGCGTGGCAGATGCTGAACAGGTGCGAGTCGCTCACCTTGCACGCCAGCGCGCCCTTGCGCGCAAACTTCGTCTCCACGGCCTCGTACACCCGCGCGAGGCGCGAGGGCGGCGCCAGGAACATCACCTTAGTCGCCGGCGCGCGCAGAATGGCGTCCAGGTGCCCGATCTCGTCCGGGCCGTGCGTCTTGCTCGTCTCCGTCCCCAGCACGGTCCCTTCCGTCTCGTGGGCCTCGAACTCGTGCCCCGCGCGATCGGTGAACCATCGGTCCAGGATCTCCACCCACACGCTCACCCGGGGTTCGACCCGCCTCGCCACCGCCACCGCCCGCGCCGCGACGTCGGCATCGAGCGCGAGGTGCTCGACGTGGCGCCCCCGCGGCGTCGGGCCCGCGCCTAGCCCCAGCGCCGGCGTCGCCTCGTGCTCCCACACCAGCGCCCCGTTGTAGTTGATCGTCACCGCGCCATCCGATCCGCGCGTCCCGGGGCCCGTCAGCAGCCCCAGCGCCTCCAGGATCGGGCGTGTCGAGCGCGGCGGGCGCGCCGTCGCCAGCACGATTCTCACCCCGGCCCGGGCCGCCTCGCGGACCGCGGCGGCGTCCTTCGACGCCAGCGCCTTGTCCGACCGCAGCAGCGTGCCGTCGATGTCCAGAGCGAGGATGTCGTATCGCGCCGCCACGCCCGTCAAGGTACCTGCGCCGTCCTATCGCAGACTCCGGCGCATCTCCTCCCCCATACCCCGCGGCTTCTCCCCGTTCAGCAGGAGCAACTCGATCAGGTGCGCCCGCCACTGCCCGTCCGGCTGGCGCCGCCACGAGACCATCCACCACGAGAGCGATGGCCCGAACCCCGTGCCCCCGGTGCGGACCCACACCTGGCTCCGCGCGGCGTCCGGGCCGTCGAGCGACACCGGCGACCGAACGCGAACCGCGTCGATCACCGCTTGCTCCTTGAGCTTTCCCACCGCTTCGAGGACGAACGCCTTGTCTCCCGAATCGCCCCCCCTGCCCCCCACGTCGAGCGCCAGGTCATTCGCGAGCAGCCCATCCAGC
>CAYVSR010000263.1:0-3748 GCA_964453125.1 uncultured Phycisphaeraceae bacterium
GCGGTGGCGGCGCGGGCGAGGGCGCGGTGCGCGTGGCGGGCGCCGGGGTCGGCGGCGTGCTGGGCGAGCAGTGACTCGATCTCCTCACGGGGCAGCAGCGTGAAGATCTTGAGGAACCGCTCGACATCGCGGTCGTCCGCGTTGAGCCAGAACTGGTAGTAGGCGTACGGGCTGGTGCGCTCGGCGGTGAGCCACACGGCGCCGGTCTCGGTCTTGCCGAACTTGCCGCCGTCGGCTTTGGTGACGAGGGGCGCGGTGAGGCCGAAGGGGACATAGCCCAGGTGAAGCAGCGCCGCCTTCACGACGCCGATCACCTCACGCGGGTCCGCGAAGGTGGAGCCCGTGCGCGCGTAGTGATCGATCACCATGGTGGCGACCTGTTCGATCCACTGCGCCATCTGCGGCTTGCGCTGGAGGTATGCGCCGAGGTCCGCCTCGTAGCGGGCCCAGTCGTCCGGTCGGCGCATCCGCACGCAGACGCGCTGGAGCGATCTGTTCCCAAGTTCGACGTAGAGGTGGCGCTGGATGAGGTCGGAGCCCGCGACGATGTTGCCCCACTGGTCGCTCCCGCCGACCTGCATCGTCACGCCGTAGGCCTCGTACAGGTGCGTGAAGTCCATCGCCTGCAGGATCTGGTAGGAGAACTCGGTGAAGGAGATGCCCTGGTCGCGGTTCTGCAGGCGCTCGCGCACGGAGTCCTTCTGCATCATCGCGTTGACGGAGAAGAACTTGCCCACGTCGCGCAGCACGTCGAGGAGCCGGGCCTCGCCGAGCCAGTCGAGGTTGTTGACCAGCAGCGCGGGGCTCGGAACCTGAGATCGTCGATCGGAAGCCTGAGAACTGAAATCGAGGATGCGCCCGAAGATGCGATTCTGGCTCTCGACGTTCGTCGCGACGCGAGCGGGCGTCATGAGTTCGCGCTCGGCGCTCTTGCCGCTGGGGTCGCCGATGAGGCCGGTGCCGCCGCCCATGACCACCACGGGCGTGTGGCCGAACCGCTGGAAGTGCTTGAGGAGCATGATCGGCACGAGGTTGCCGATGGTGAGTGAGTCAGCCGTGGGGTCGAAGCCGCAGTAGACGCGCCTGGGTGTGGCGAGGTGCTTGCGGACCTCGTCGAGCCCCTCGGAGGCGTCGGTGCACTGGTGGATGAGCCCGCGCCACTGCAACTCGTCGATGACGGCGGCGTGGCTCGGGTTGGGCGGCGAATCGGGCATTGGCGCAGGGACGATACCGGAGCGCGAGTGGGGTGGTCGCCTCGACCCGCCCCTGCCGCTCCGGGCGCCGACATTCCGCGCTGCGCGCTCAACGCCGGCCCGCGCGACGCGGGCCGGCGAGGCCCGGTGTCACGGCCGGGGCAGTTTCCAGTCCGCGCTCGTCGCCTGGTCGGACCAGCGGCGCATGTCGTTCATTTCCCTCCACGACAGCGAGTCGGTATGGCCGTCGAGCATGGCGACGGCGGCGCGCCCGAGGTGTTGGAAGTCCACCTGGCCCACCTGCTGGGGCAGGGTCGTGGCCTTGGGCTCGGTGGTGATCCACTCGCGCACCACGCGGTTGGGCGGGATGACGCGGAAGAAGCCGCGGCTCTCGATCTTCTCGCCTGTGTTGATGCTCACGAAGGGCGAACTCTTGTTCGCCGTGGCGAAGACGATGAGGTCGGACGGGCGCTGCGCGGCGGTGGCCTTGCGGAGGACCCACTGCGCGCCCCAGGTCTTGGCGGCGTGCGCGTCCCAGCCGTAGAAGGCGGAGTCGCCGCCGAGGAACGTGGTGTTGAGGCCGAAGCGCGGGCCCTCGCTGACGGCGTAGACGAAATCGTCACGCGGCAGGGCGCGCATGCGCTCGATGGCGGACTTCTCGGGGAAGAGCGCCTCGAAGGAGAAGTCGAGATAGGGGGCGAGGCGCCACGGGTACCGCCCCGTGGCGGCGCCGCTGGAGTAGCCGGAGATGGCGATGGGCTGGCCGCGCTCGTCGCGGGCGCCGAGGCCGTACTTGTAGCCGGGGAGGAGTTCGTCCCCCGCGCTCGCGGCGGCGTCGAGATAGGCGGTGATCATCCCCCGGGCGCCGGCCTCTTCGGCGAGGAGCGCCGCGCCCTTGCGGGCTCGGCCGAGCGAGGGCAGAAGGATGCCGATGAGCAGAGCGATGACCGCAACGACCACGAGCAATTCGATCAGCGTGAACGCAGCGCGGCTCCCGGGGCGGGCGGAACGGCCGGGCGGGAAAGAGAGAATCTGCTGCATGGCAGGAATCTTCACGGCTGGCTGGGAATACTAGGGGGTGTTGCACGCAAGGCTGGGAGGTCGGTATGCTCCCAATTGAGACTTGATCTCAATTGTAACGTGTAACCCGGCAACCCGCCACGAGAGGCAGTGAGAGGAGACCCCCTGTGAGCAATCGGCATGGATGGTTCGGATTGGCGGCGTTCGCGCTCCGCGCGGGGGCGCCGCTCGGCGCGGGTGTGGCGGCTGTCGGCGCGCACGCGGGGGCGGCGATCCCGCTGGGCGCGGCGGACGACGACGTGTGGGCGTATATCTCCGCGCAGTCGCAGGCCAACGGGCTGGTGATGAGCGCGTGGGGGCTGCCGCCGAACGACCTGAATCCGTCGGGGTTCCCCGGCGCGCCGGGCGGGCCGCCGAACGGGGCGAACTTCTACTCGCACGTGTTCCTCGGGTGGGACCTGCCGGCGCTGGCGCCGGGGTTCCGCTGGGGCGGGGCGCGCATCACGGTGACGCTCGCGTCGGACTCGTGGGTCCCCACGCAGGGCGAGACGTACGTGCGCTTCCTGAACGCCGGGTTCGATGAGACGACGTGGAACGTGATGTCGAACACGCCCGTGCCACTGGCGGCGCTGGGGCGCATCGCGGGGGCGGACGCGAACGCGACCAACGCGGGCGACACGATCACGTACACGCTGCCCGCGAGCCTCGACCCGGCGGCGTTCCACCCGTGGCTGGTCGCGGGTCAGGTGTACGTCGCGATCACGGCGGATTCGTCTCCCCCGCCCCCGGGCCAGCCGGGCGAGCCGCCGGACCTCACGGGTGCGCTGCAGATCTGGAGCGGCGAGGACATCTTCGGGCGCGGCGCGACGATCGAACTGATCCCTGGGCGGCTCGGCGACACGGACGGCGACGCGGACGTGGACTTCGTCGATCTCAACCGCGTGCTGAGTGAGTTCGGGCAGTCGGCGGTCGGGCTGCGCGGCGACCTGAACCGCGACGGCGCGTGCGACTTCCTGGACTTGAACGAGGTTCTCGGCTTCTTCGGGACGTGAGGCGAACGGGCGGGTGATGCGAGGGCTCAGCCGCCGCGCTGGCCGCCGCCACCGCCGGCGCCACTGCCCCCGCCGGCTCCACCACCACCTCCACCACCTCCGCGGCCGCCAAAGCCGCCGCCGCGCCCGCCGCCCATGCCGCCGCGCTTCATCATCTCGCCTCGCAGGCCGCCGGACTGGGCGTTGCCGGACTTGATCTGCTCTCCGATACGCTTGTTCGCCTCGCTGCGCATCTGCTCCATGCGGGCGGCGCGTTCCTCGTCGGTGAGCTGGGGTCGCTGGGCCTGCTCGCCCTCGGGGCGCGGGCCGCGCGGCGGGCCGCCGGGGAACATGTTGGGGAGTTCTTCGCCCCGGGCGAACCGGCGTGCGGCGTCGTCGAAGCGTTCCTCCATGAACTTGCGGAAGGCTTCGCGGTTCTTCTCGTCGCGCCAGTAGTTGCGCCGCTGCTCCAAGCATAGGTAAATGGAGCGGTACCACTCGTTG
>CAYVSR010000263.1:3758-4769 GCA_964453125.1 uncultured Phycisphaeraceae bacterium
AGTAGTTGCGCCGCTGCTCCTCGGGCAGTTCGCGAACCAGGCGCATGGTCTCTTCGAGGTACTGCTGCTTGCGCTCGGCGTCGAGGCGGTCGAACTTGGCGCTGTTGATGACGGCGAGGGCGTCGTCGGCGGTCTTGGGGAGGCCCGGCGGCATGCGCGAGAGCATGGCCCATGAGCCGTAGCCGACCGCGCCGGTGGCGAGAGTCGCGCAGGCGATGGCGACGACGCGCTTCTTGGCGGGCGACCAGGAGGCGTCGATGGGCTTGCGGCTCTCGGCCTTGGCGGCCTCGTCGAGGTTGTAGACGTTGTGGCTCATGGGGCGCTCGTGTGCAGGGTCACTGGCCGTACTTGCCGACATGGCCGTCGACGAAGAGGACCTGGCGGGATTCGTGGAAGAACGGGACGGGGATCATCTCGCCCGATTGGGTCTCGAACGTGCCTCCGTCGAAGTCGTAGGAGACGGGCGTATCGGAGGGGGTCTGGCGGAGGAAGCGGTAGAAGACGGTCTGCTCGTACGGCCGACCGCCGAGGGAGATGACGTACGTGTAGGACATGCCGCACTTCTTCGTCACGCCGGCGGCGTCGGGATACTCCTTCTCGAAGACCACGCGGTCGCCCGGGCAGCGCCAGGCCTCGGTCTGGGGCTCGATGGTTTCCTTGAGGAACGAGTCGAGCGGGGGGTCGGTGTCGCCACTGAGCCAAGGGGGTGGCATGTATCGGGCGCGGGGGAACTCGCCGCGGTTGGCGTCGGTGTAGATCTGCATGGCCTGTCCGACGCCGTGGAGGTTGGCGCCGCAGGCCGCTCGCTTCGCGGCGTCGCGGGCCTTGGGCAGCATGGGCAGCACGATGCCCATGAGGACGGCGATGATGGAGATCGCCACGAGCAGTTCGATGAGTGAAAACGCCCTGGAAGGGCGGCGTACGGGCATGCGTCGGTCTCCGCGCGGTCTGACAGCCTAACGCCCGCCGCGTACGCAGAACGTATAGGGGTGGGGGGGCATTGCGTTGCCC
>CAYVSR010000264.1:0-4751 GCA_964453125.1 uncultured Phycisphaeraceae bacterium
CCCACGGGGACCACGCCCACCCTGCCGCGCGCCGCGCCGGCGCGCCACGCCTCTTCCACGTACTTCGCGGCGCCGGCGAGCGCGTCGGGCGAGATGGACGCGCTGACATCGAGCGCCACCGTCGCGGCGACGTCTTTGGCGGGCGTGCGCCAGTGTGGGCGCGCCAGCGCGCCGACGATCAGCGCGATCACCAGCCACCGTGCCCCGAGCGCCGCCGCGCGCACACGCCCGCTCAGCCCGGAGAGCGACGAGCGGGAGAGCCACCAGGCCCACGCCCACAGCGCCGGCGCCAGGGGCAGCCACAGGGGCGCATCGAACTCGAGCGGGCCCACGCGCATCACGCGCGCCCCCGCGGCTGATTTCGCCGGTTCATGGCGCGCCCCCCGGGGCCCTGCGCAGGCGCAGCAGGAAGCCCTGCACGCGCGCGTTGCCCGAGTCGAGCGCCCAGACCCACTGCTTGGCGTCCTCGGTCGCCCCCGCGCAGACGCCCCACGGGTAGGCGAACTCGCCGCGCTCGCGTCCCGGGCCGCCGCAGACCTCGACGCACGCGCCGGTCTCGGGGTCGAACCGCTGGATGCGTCCGCCGCCAAATTCGCTGACCACGGCGTCGCCGTCCGCGAGGAGCGCGAGGCCGTAGGGGTAGTTGAAGCACGCGGGCGCGCCGGGGGTGGGCTCGCCGGGAACGGGGCCGAGCGAGGCGTCGCGCCGGCCGATCCATCGCACCAGCGCGCCGTCCTTCTCGAACACGCCCACGCGGTGGTTGCCCGCGTCCGTCACCAGCAACCTCGATCGGCCCGCGTCCCACGCGATCGACTGCGCGCGGCTGAACTCCGGCTCGCCCGAGTCCGCGCTCCCCTCGCGCCCGAACGAGAAGAGAAACGACCCCGCGCCGTCGAAGCACGAGACGCGGTCGTTGCCGCCGTATTCGGAGACGTAGATGCGATCGGCGGCGCCCGAAGCGCCGGACGCCACCGCGACGTCGGTTGGATAGACGAACTGCCCCGGACCGGCGCCGTAGGAACCGAACGAACGGACGAGTTCGCCGGCGCGCGAGTAGACCATCACGCGCTGGTAGTGGGTGTCGGGCACATACACCAGGCCGTCGGGCCCAAGGGTGACGCCGGTTGGCTTGCCGTTGGCGGAGTCGGGCATGGCCCAGCCGGTCACGGGGGCGCCGGCGAGGGAGAGGCGCTGGACGCGCGCGGTCTTGTCGATCACCCAGAGCGAGCCCTCGCCTTCGGGGTCGAAGTCGATGGCGCGCGGGTACACCACCTGGCCGGCGCCCTTGCCTGTCTCGCCGAAGACGATGCGGGCGTCTGCGCGCGGGCGCGAATCGGGCGCACGCGCGTTCACCTTCGAGCAGCCGGGCATGAAGACCGCCAGCGGCGCGAGCGCGAGCAGCGGCGCCAGCGCCCTCGCGCCACGTCCCCACGACCGCGCCCGGGCGAACAGCAGCGCGGCGCACACACTTCCCACGAGCCCGAGCGCCATGACCTGCGACGCCCCCGCGTTCAGTTCCTCCACGCGCAGGTAGTGCAGGAGGGCGAGCATGTGACGGGGCAGCGTATCTCGCCCCGGGGCGGAGACCAGCACGCCCGATTCGAGTTCGTGGAAACTCAGCGTGGCGCCCGCCAGCCCCGCGGCCGCGAACCCCGGCGCCTGCGCCCGCCCGGCGCCGAGCCACCACCCGCGGACGCCACCGCCCGCCTGCAGCCGCGCGTCGCGGCTGTCTCGTGTCTCGCGTGACGCCAGCCACCAGCCGGCGAGGGCGCCCACAAAGCCGAACCTCGCGCCATGCGCAACGATGAGCCCCGCGTCGCCGGAGGTCAGCCAGCCCATGCCCGGCGCGGTCGAGGCGCGGGCCACGCCCGCGCCCACCAGCACGCCCGGGGCGATGCCCAGCGCCGCCCACGCGCCCAGAGCCGCCGGCGCGAGCGCCCGCGAGAGCGACCCGCGTCTCGCGCCGAAGCCTGCGCTGGCGCACACGCCGACGAGCGTCACGACCGCGCCGCACGCCGCCGCGAGCGCCGCGCTGCGCCCCAAGGCGTCGGCGTACGTCGCCCAGAAGCGCGCGATGGAGGCGCGTTCGCGGAGGTTGGCGAGAAAGAGCGCGAGCGGCGCGAGCGCGCCGAGCGCCCACACCAGCGCGGCGCCGACGAGCCACGCGGGCGCGACGCGCGTGTCCGGTTCGCCGCCCCATGGAGAGCGTGGGTCGGGCCCGGGGTCTCGCGCCCGCGCCGCGCCCGCGCCGAAGGCCGCGCCCAGCGCGACCGCGACCGCCAGCAGCGGCGCCGCGCTCACCCACGCCGTGCGCGCCCCGGCGGTTTCGTCCATGCGCTTCCAGACCACGATGGCGTACGTGCCGACCTCGGCGAGATGCAGGGGCACGGCGCTGCCCAGCATCACGAGCGCCGCCGCGCCCGCGCCGGCCGCCAGCGCCGGCCACATCACTCTCGTCCACCAGCGCAGCCGCGCCGGGGCCGACCGGGCCTGCTGTCGCATGGCGTCGAGCGCGTCGTTAGGGATCGCCCGGGCGCGGGCGCCGATCACCAGCGCCGCCAGCGGGCCGGCCCAGAGCGCGAGGCCGAGGATCGCCTGCGCCCCACTGACGCGCTGCAGCAGCGCGGGACCCCCGGCGCCAAAGAGCCAGTCGCCCAGCGCCGTTCCCGGCGCGCGGAGCAGGCTCCAGGACGAGTACACCAGATAGGAGGGCAGCAGCGCCGGCGCGAGCAGCAGCGCGGCCCACGGCGCTGAGAGGCGGCGCATCGACCACCCCGCGGGCGCCCCCAGCAGCGCCGCCAGCATGCCGATGAGCGCCGCAATCGCGCACGTGCGCGCGAGCAGGGCGGCTTCCGTCAGGCCGATCGCGCCGGCGCGCCCCGGCGCGGGCGCCCCGGTCGCCCCGAGCATGCCGCGCACGGCGCCGAAGACGACCACCCCGCCGATCAGGACGACCGCAGCGCCGCCGAGCAGCGCGGGCCCCGGGGCGCCGCCTCGCGCCGGCGCGTGCGCGCCATCGCGAAGGGCCCCCCGCGGGCTCATTCCGGGAACGCCTCTCCGAAGATCTTCATGGCGCCCTCGGCGCTGTCCGCGATCTTCTCGAGATCGACCACGGCGGCGTCGGGCACGGAGAGTTCGGGGAACTCCGCCGCCACCTCGGGGCGCGTGGGGATGTTCTTCGAGTCGCTGCGCGCGAGCATGCGCTCGACGTCGGCGCTGAGGAGGAAGTCGAGCAGGAGCGCGGCGTTGGCCGAGTTGGGCCCGCCCTTGACCCTCGCCGCGGTGTTCGGGATGAGCAGCGGGCCGTGCTTCTCCTCGACCTCGGCGCGGATGCTGATCTTGTCGTTGCGCAGGTACGCCATCTCGACGGGCCAGCCGTTGCGCTTGCCGGCCCACACGTCGTCGGAGTCCGTCAGGCCGGCGATCGCCTCGCCCTGGGCCACCGCGAGCACGACGGGCGCGTTGCCGCTCATCAGGCGGACCTTCTGCTGCATCATCTGCATGGCCCACGCCTGAGCGCGGTCCTCGCCCCACAGCGCGAGCATCGCGGCGGCGTGGCCGCGCATGGTGCCCGCGAAGGGGCGGGCCATGGCGAACACGCCCTTGCCGAGCGAGGGGTGCCACAGGTCGCGCATGGTCTGGGGCAGGCGGGGCTGCTCCTTCGTGCCGAGGTTGGGCGGGTGGTTGGTGTTGTAGACCAGCACGCGCGCCCGCTGCGCGAACGCGTGCCAGGTGTGGGCCTCGTCGCGCAGGGCCCTGGGCCAATCGCGCGTCGTGTCGCTGACGTGCGACTCGAGCAGCCCCTCGCGCGAGAGGGCGATGGTCAGGAACGCTTCGCTGTTCCAGAAGACGTCGCACGCGGGGGCGCCCTTCTCGGCACGGATGCGCTGCGCCAGCCCCACCGCCTTGTTGGCCTCGTTGTCCCCCACGCCCTTGACCTTCACCCCGGTCTTCGTCTCAAAGGCGTCGATCACGAGGCGAGCCACCGGCTCGTCGGCCGAGTAGTACAGCACGACCTCGCCCGCGCCGTCCGCGCCTCGAGCGCCCGCGCCCATGCACGCGACCAGCGCGCCGACCATCACACCCATCACGGTTCGACGTCCCAACATCTGCGGCATCTCCTTGGCGCCCGACCCGGCGCGCGTGATCGTACTACGACCCCGACCCCGCGGGCTTCTCGCTCGCGGGGGCCGGCGCCGGGGCCGGCGCGGGCGCGGCGCTCGCCGGCGCTGGCATGGTCGTCGCCTTCGTCTTCGCCTCGAGGCGCCCGAAGTAGCGCTTCACCGCGCCCTCGAACTCCTTGGGCACCCGGTTGGCCTCGATCGCTTCCGCGGCGGACGCGCCCGCGGCGGTCACCGCCTCGCCCAGCGCGGCGCGCGACTCGCCGCGCACCTGCTGCCCGTTCACCAGCATCGTGCCGATGATCGGCCCCTCGCGGTTGGGGCTGGACGCCTTGCTCTTCTCGGTCTTGTGCGCCGACTCTTCGAGATTGCCCTCTGCGCCGCTGCCCTGCCCGCGCCCGCCGCCCATCTGGTCGCCCTCGCCGGCCCGCCCGGAGCCCTGCTTGTCCGACCACTCGCCCTGCTTCTTGCCCCGACCGGAGCGGTCGTACTTCGAGAGCAGGTCCATCGAGCCGCCCATGCCCTGACACATCTTGTCGAGCTGCGCGAGCGCCTCCTGCTGCGCGGCGTCGGCGCCGTCCATCTGCTGCTGGAGCATCTCCATCTGCGAGAGCTGCTCGCCCGCCTCAC
>CAYVSR010000265.1:0-4746 GCA_964453125.1 uncultured Phycisphaeraceae bacterium
CTGGATGCACAACCGCGTGCGGATGATCACCGCCATGTTCCTCACGAAGGACCTGCTCATCGACTGGCGCCTGGGCGAGCGCCACTTCATGCGCCACCTCGTCGATGGCGACCTCGCCAACAACAACGGCGGCTGGCAGTGGTCCGCCTCCACCGGCGCCGACGCCGCGCCCTACTTCCGCGTCTTCAACCCGACGAGCCAGAGCCGGAAGGTGGACCCCGACGGCGCCTACATTCGGCGCTACGTGCCCGAACTCGCCGGGCTCGACGACGACGCGGTCCACGACCCCGCGTCCCTCCCCGCGCTGCTCCGCTCGCGCCTCGACTACCCGGCGCCCATCGTTGACCACGCCGCCGCGCGCGAGCGCGCCATCGCGGCGTTCAAGGCGATCGCCGACCCCGCGACAGCGCGCGGGTGAGCCCGGCGATCGCCCGTTTCTGCGCGCGCGCCGCGCTCACCACGCGATCAGGAAATCCCGGCCCCACACCATCTGCCCGCCGAAATGCCCAGCGAGGCCCACCGCCGCCGCCGCCAAGATCACCGCGCCCGTCGAGAGCCAACCCGGCGTGCGCTCCGGCAGGCGCGCCCGACGCTCCACGAGCAGGTCCGCCGCGACGGCCAGCGCCGCGCTCGCGATCCCCACCCACTTGTGCCAGTCCAGCAGTTCAGCTTCCGCCGGCAGCGCCGCGTAGCGTCCCTCGACGCTCTCCTCAAGCAGAAGCCCCAGGGCCGCCGCCACCACCGCGCCCGCCGCGCCGATCCCCAGCATCACGCGCACCGCGCCTAGGCCGCCGGGCGAACCGAGCGGCCGCACCACCTCCACCAGCGCCGCCGCCGCCAGCAGCGCGATGGGGAAGTGCAGGACCGCCACGTGCCAGCGCCCGATCCGCTCCGTCAGCGTCGGGGCCTTCGGGGGCGTTGGCGCCCGCGCCGTCACGACCGGGTCGGCCGCCACGCCGCTCGCGACCAGCGTCAGGTTCGGCGCGTACTTCGCCGGGTCCGCGTCCCACAGCCTGCGGCACTTCTGGCAGCACAAGTACACCCGCCGCCCCTCATGCTCGACCCAGATCTCCGGGTCGATCTCCTGGTCGGTCATGACCGGGCACATGGTGTTCCACTCGGGCGTTGCGGGCGCGGCCTCCTGGGCACGAGCCCCCACCGCGAACCAAAAGCACGCCGCGAGCGCAAAAAGAATGACGCCCGCCGCGGCGGCGCGACGGGCGAGATCGTGTCGTTGCAGGTTCGGCGCGAGACGCATCACGCGTTTACTGCGCCGCGGCGGCCGTGATCGCCTTGACCTTCTCGGCCTTCTCGGCGTTGGGCATCAGGTCCCACTTGCGGGCGCAGCCCTTGCAGCAGAACGCGACCTTCTTGGCCATGAACACCACGGTCGGGCTGGTGTCGTCGATCGCCTCGCTGGTGATGGGGCAGGTCTTGTTGACCAGCGCCGCCTCGAGGAAGGGCTTGACGAACGCGTCCTTCTTCGCCTTGTCCCACGCCTCGAACTTCGCCGCGCACGACGGGCAGCAGAAGCCGATCGTCGAGCCCTCGTACGAGATGGTGTCCACCGTCAGCACGATCGTTTCCTTGCCGATCGGGCAGGTGTCGTTCACCGGGCCCGGGCGCACGAACTTGAGCAGGAACGCGTCCTTCTTCTTCGCGTCCCACGACGCCCAGTCCGTCTTCGCCTTCTCGCTCGAGAAGCCGATGTAGCGGGCGCGGTACACGTCGGTCACGCCGCCGGCGACGATCTTGTCGTTCGTGATCGGGCACACCGCGTTGATCGGCTCCGTGCCCTCGCAGGCAAGCGGCTCGTCGGCGACCGGGGCGGCGCCCTTGTGCTCATCGCCCGCGAAGCCCGGCGTCGCCGCCACGCAGAGGACGAGCGCGAACACCGCCGTGAGAGAGAGCGCCGACGCGAGCAGACGTTTCATGGGCAGGAACTCCGTGACCCCGGGTTGCGAGTGGGTGAGGCCGTCATGATACGCCGCACGCGCCACGTCCGAAAACCGGCGCACCCGGCGGCATTTCCGCCGGGCTCTGCCGCCCGTCCGGTCTGTGCCGCGACGCGGGCGCTCCGCCCCGTCGCCCCGCTCCAGCGCGCTCGAAACCGGCCCGATTCCGAGGGGGAATGCTCCCGCGCGCCCGTGGCATCGCGATGGTCTGGCCCGCCCTCGTCGCCGCCGCGTTTTTCGCCGTCCTGCACGCCGGCGCCCAGCGCACGGCCGCCAGCGCGGCCGAAGCCGCGAGCGCACCGCGCCTCCAGCAGCGTCACACGCGCTGGTTCGTGCTCCGCACCGACGCCCCGCTCGACCGGGCCGCCGAACTCGCCGAGACGCTCGACCTCGCCGCCGACCGCTTCCTCCAGCGCGCCCGCGCACTGGGCCTCCCGGTCTCCGCGCCGATCAGGCCGCTGACCTGCGTCTTCTTCACCTCGCACGCCGACTTTCTCCGCTTTGCCGCGCGCGAGGACGGCGTCGACGCGTCGTGGATGGGGGGGTACTACGCCGCCGCCGCCAACCGCGTCGTCGCGTACGACGACGCCTCCGGCGCCGAATTCTCCGCCGCGCTCGCCGCCTGCCCCGGCGACACCGCCGACGGCCGCGCCCGGCGCGAGTCGCTAATGCGCGAGGCGTGGGGCGCCACCCGCGAGAAACTCCTCCACGAAGCCGCGCACCTGCTCGCGTTCAACACCGGGCTGCAGACGCCGGGCGTCGCCTACCCCGCGTGGCTCACCGAAGGCATCGCCGAGTCCTTCGCGCGCGGCGCCCTCGGCGGCTGCGCGCCGAGCGTCGGCGGCGCGCCATCACGCGTGGCCTGCTCCATCGATTCCGCCGCCTCGCGTCGCGACTACCCCGACCCCGGCTCCCGCCCCGACGAGATCGACTCGTTCTACGCCGGCAGCCTCGGCCTCGTGGACGCCATGCTGGCGACAGACCCCGGCGCGCTCGCCGCGCTCCTGCAGGGCGTCCGCGCGTCGCCGACGGAAGCCCACGCCGCGCGCCTCGCGAGCGACGTCGCCGCCCGGTTCACGTCCGCGCGACTCGCCTCCGGCGAAGACGCCCCCTGACGCCCGGCGCCGCTATCCTCCAACCTCGCCGCCGCCGTAGCTCAACTGGCAGAGCAGCGCTTTTGTAAAGCGCAGGTTGCAGGTTCGATTCCTGTCGGCGGCTTGAGGCCCCTCAGCGCCCCGTTCGGTTGCCGGTGGGCGCCCCTCCCCGTATCCTCTCCGACCCTCGCAGGGGGTGTGCCAGAGTGGCCAATTGGGACGGACTGTAAATCCGTTGGCTTAACGCCTACGCAGGTTCGAATCCTGCCGCCCCCACTTGCTCGGTCGGGCCCCCGGTGCGCCTGATTCCAGCGATTCGCCGGAGCCGCGGCCCCCCGCGCCCCGTATCCTCTCCGGCGTCCCGGCCCTGTCCCGGGCCTGTCAGTCTGTCCCAGGAACTCCCGCATGCACCCACGACGCCATCGCCACGCCTTCACGCTGGTCGAACTGCTCGTCGTCGTTTCCATCATCGCCCTGCTGGTCGGCATCCTCATCGCCACGCTCGGCGGCGCCTCGGAACAGGCCAAGGCCACGGCCTGCGCGTCTCGCCTCAAGGGCATCGGAACGGCTCTCCAGTCGTACCTGAACGACCACGACACCCGCCTTCCGCAGGTCTGGCTCCTCGGCTCCCCGCCTTCGTCGCCGGCTCAGGTTGTCCAGCCGACGCAGGGGCAGTCCGCCATGATCGGCGCCCTCTTCGCCGGCACGTTCGGCGACCTGCCGTTCTACGGCATCGACGAGGTCGGCCCGGCGCGACGCCCGCTCAACTCGTACCTCGGTGTCACCAACACCCCCGAAGAGCCCGCCGATCCCAACGCGCCCGCGGCCCACGCCGAGGAGAAATTCCAGGTCGAGGCCGTGCTCGATCCCTCCGACGCCGGCCTCACCGACCCCGAGACCGAATCCCTGCTCGGCCCGGACGATGGCGACGCGATGGATCAGCGCTACGAACTCCTTGGCACGTCGTACGTCCTCAACG
Source organism: uncultured Phycisphaeraceae bacterium (assembly GCA_964453125.1). Lineage (GTDB taxonomy): Bacteria > Planctomycetota > Phycisphaerae > Phycisphaerales > UBA1924 > CAYVSR01. The sequence continues at coordinate 4,029 of CAYVSR010000265.1, forward strand.
AGTTCGTGCTCTCCGACGACCCCACGCCCGGCGCGCCCGAGGTCAGCACGCTGATCCCGACGGGCTTCACCACCGATGGCCGACAGGTGGACGACGGGCGGATGCCGCGCATCGCCGACCCCGGGCGCACCGTGCTCGCCGGAGATGGGCCGATGCACAACTACAACAGGCGAAAAAACCTCGCGCAGCACTGGCACTTCGGGCGCCAGTCGCGGGCCGCCTCGCGCCGCCTGGACCCGCTCGTTGAGCCCAAGGGCTACGTCGAAGCCACGATGCTCTTCACCGACCTGCACGTCACGCCGCGGGTGCGCGTGAAGGAGCCGTTCTACGGCGACCCTGACCGCGTGCTCAAGATGAACAGCACGCCGGACTACACCTTCCTGCCCAACCCGGACTGGCCGCTCGCCCCCGTCGCCCCCTGAATGCTCACACCGCGGCGATCCGCTCCCGATCGAGCATGTGCTCGAGCGTCGCCGCCGCGTGCTCCATGTCCGCGTCCGACAGGCGGTTGAAGAACGGCAGCGCGATCGTCCGCTGGCTCACGCGCTCGGCCACGGGGAACATGCCCGGCTTCATGCCGAAGCGCTCGCGGTAGTACGGCTGCAGGTGGATGCACGGGAAATAGTTCGCCGCGCCCACCTCGTGCCGGCGCATCCCCGCGATGATCCTGTCCCGCGCCGCCTCGCCGAAGCGCTCGGAGAGGCGCACGACGAACACG